>NZEQ01000015.1 GCA_002689105.1 Verrucomicrobiales bacterium
CAACTCACCGAAGAGGAAGAAAACATTCGTCGCGAACTCGTAGAGACCTTGCTCCAAGAGGCCCCCACGGCTCCATCGTTCACGACGGATAGCGAGTTTGAAAACATCCTCCAGCAAATGATTGGGCGATACACCATTCTCGACAGCGAAGCGAACAACTTGGTACGGCGTCAAGGACGTTTGTGGGAGTTGGTGGGCATGGATGACAAACGTATCACGGTTTCACAAGCCCAGCGAGAGCGCCTCAACTACGTCGTGATTCGAGATTTGATTCGAAACGGCCCGCTCGAACCTTTGCTTTCCGATGAGATGTTGGAAGACATTCACTCGGTGGGCCTCAAGCATATTCACATGGACCACAAAGTGTTCGGCATGGTCACGTCCAACATCCGGTTCCGTGAACGAGAACTTCTTTCCAGGTATCTTCGCGCCATGTCAGAGCGTATCGGTCGCCCGGTGTCCGACAATAAACCCATCATCGACGGTGTGCTTCTCGACGGCTCCCGTATCAACATCATTTTCTCAGACGACGTATCCATGCTCGGGCCGTCGTTCACCATTCGTAAGTTCGCTGAAGAGACCATCTCGGTCATTCAGCTCATCAAGTGGGGCACCATGTCGGCTCAACAAGCCGCCTACATCTGGATTTGCCTCGAATACGGCATGTCCGTCCTGGTGTCCGGTGAAACGGCTTCAGGTAAGACCACCACGCTCAACGCCATCCTTCCGTTCATTGACCACAACGTGAAAATTTACTCCGCAGAAGACACGCCTGAAGTGAAGGTTCGCCACAAGATTTGGCAGCGACTTGTCACTCGGGATGCGAAGAACGAAGACTCCCGTGTCGAAATGTTTGACTTGCTGAAGGCCGCTCTGCGAAGCCGACCTCGCTACATCATCATCGGTGAGATTCGTGGTGTTGAGGGCGCCACAGCGTTCCAAGCCATGCAAACCGGCCACCCGGTTATCGCCACGTTCCACGCTTCCTCCATCGTCAAGATGATTCAGCGTTTTACCGGTGACCCAATCAACGTTCCAATTCGGTTCTTTGACAACCTCAATTTCGCCATTTTCCAAGAAGTGGTTGAAGCCCCCGGAGGCGGTATTGCCCGTCGTATCACCGGTATCGACGAGGTCATCGGCTACAACAAGCACAGCGACGGTGTGTTGACCCGTGGTATGTTCGAATGGGATCCTGTCAAGGACAAGCATTACTTCCGTGGTATGTTCCAATCCCATCTGCTCGAAAACAAGATTGCAGCGATGGCAGGTTTTGCCAACAAGCGAGAGATCTACGACGAGATGTTGCGTCGGGCTGACGCCATTCAGCGCATGGCCGACCGCGACCTGACCCATTACGACGACGTGTTTGATTTGCTTGGTCTGTACTATTCCAACGGTTGGGACCACTTTAGCCGAGCCATTGACACATGGGTTGGCGTCAACCACAACTGAGGATGATGAGACATGGAGCGCATGCCGATTTGGCAAATTGCCCTTCGGCGTATCGAGATGCCGGTTCCTCGTTTTCTCACCCTCTACGTCGCACCAATCGTGAGCATCACCTTCTTTCTCGCCATTTTCATTGTCTTTTTGACGGGTGGCTTGGCTGAAGGTGCGCTTTTCGCTGGTTTCACAGGTTTTCTTTTTGTCATCATGCTCACGTCCATGTCGGCCCTTGCGGCCGTTGCGTTCCCCCTGCTGGAGGTTCAACGCTCTGCCTCCCTCATCGAAGAAGAAATGCACATGTTCATCACGCGTATGGGCATTCTTTCCATCGGCGAAGTCGGCGCTCAATCCATTTTTGACATTCTTAAACAGATGAGGGACTATGGTGAATTGGCTTCAGAAGTCAAGCGCATTGAGACGCTTGTGGAGAAGTGGCACACATCGCTGCCAGAGGCGGCCCGCATTGTGGCTCACCAAAGCCCCAGTCCCTTGTGGTCTGATTTTCTTGACCGAATGGCGTTCTCCATCGAGGCGGGTCAACCCATTGACGAATTCATGCGCTCGGAGCAAGAAACCGTCGCGGAGCAATACAACACGCTCTACGACACGCGCTTGGAGTCCGTCGACACGCTGAAGGAAATCTATGTCTCGCTGACCACCGCCGGATTGTTCGGCTTGGTCATCGCCGGTATTCACCTGGTTCTGTTTGAAGTGGGCGGGGCGAACGATACGCCGATTGAAGTGGCCAGTCGTCTGCGATATTTGCTGTTGGCCTCGATCGTGTTTATGTTCATTCAAGTGGCCGCCGTCTTTGCCTTTCGCGCCACCATTCCCAAAGACGCCACCTTCGCTCGAGACGAAATGGATACGCCGTTTCGCATCAACTTCAGGCGGTCCCTCCTGCTTTCGAGCACCATCTCACTCGGCCTCGTGGTCCTGGCGACCTTTACGCTGATTTGGACATGGGAAGTCATCACCTCACAGTGGGATAAATACGGTCTCTTGTTCATCGCCATCCCCTTCTCTCCCTTACTCATTCCAGCGTTGATGGTTCGTCGCGAGGAAAACCAAATTCAGCGGCGAGACGAAACCTATCCCGATTTCATTCGAGCCTTAGGCGGTACGGCCCAAGCTCGTTCAGCAGAGCCCTCGGCCACCATCAAAGCCCTTCGGGGCATCGATTTCGGTATGCTTGACAATTCCATTGACCGTTTGGAAAAGCGGCTTTCCACCCGAATTGATTCAGACCGAGCATGGGATTACTTCACCGCAGACACCAACTCCGCCGTCATTTCTCGCTACACTCGAATTTACATCGAGGGGGCGCAATCTTCCGGTCAACCCGCAGGGACGGCAGAAATGGTTTCCCGAAGCGTTGGAAACTTGCTCTCACTGCGAAATCGCCGTGCCCTCTCAGCCAACACGATGTGGGGTGTTGCGTTGGGTTTGCTCATCTCCAGTGTGGCTTCGCTGAACGTTACCACCGCCATCGTTCTGCAATTGGGTGAAGCCATTGCAGGGGTCGCCAGTGGTTTGGTCGATACCGACGTCGGTACGCTTACCGAGTTTGCCGGTGGTATTGCCCTGCCAGTCATGGAAGATGCCACTTCTGTTGATGACAACATTCGTATGTTCAAAATCATCATCTCTTTACTGATTCTCATGCAAGTGGTGGCCGTTTCGTCCATTGCCACCCGATTGCGAGGAGGTACACGCACCAGCGCCATTGGGCAAATGGTGCAACTCACCTGGGTGGCAGGTCTCGCCTCGTTCTTCACTGCCATTGTACTCGACCAAGCAAGCAGCATCTTCAGCGTCTGATGCGAGGGAAGTTTCATACTCCTTTTCGTACAAGTCCCCCTCATGCAAGCCCCCATGCCCCCTCCCCAAGCCGCAGCCTCTCCCTATCAGCCTCCTGCATCAAGCATGACCAAAGGGAGCATGTACACCTTCCAGAAATGGTTGATGATCGGTGCTGCACTGCTGGTGTTCGCCACCGTGTTCTCCCAATTCCCACTCGCTTCCTCTGAACCAAGTATTGCCGATTACGACTTGACCGACGAGAAAGAATCCGAACAGTATCTCGATGACATGGACAGTTTTGAGGGCCAAGTGGCCCTCTTTGGTGCAATGGCTACCATTCTGCAAGCCGGTGCTTTGACCATGTTGGGTTACGCCTTCTTCCGAGAAGCTCAAGAAGACCAAGGTCAGCACGTGGCGGTTCGAATCACCATGATCCTTGCCGGAATTGTGTTGGTGACCAGCATCGTCGGACGCAGTTTCTCGCTCTTCTGACCTCAGCGTTTCATCTCTTCACGAATTCGCTTTTTGGTCGCTGCCCATGAGCAAATGGGGCAGGTGGTCAAATCGTGGAACCGTGCAGGGCAGTATTCTCTTCCAAAGAATATGATTTGCAGATGAAGGTCGTTCCATTTTTCACGGGGAAAGATGGCTTTGAGGTCCTTTTCCGTCTTTTCCACCGTGGTGCCGTTGGAAAGCCCCCAACGAGCAGCGAGTCGGTGAATGTGGGTGTCAACCGGAAAGGCGGGGACATCAAAGGCTTGGGCCATGACGACGGAGGCGGTTTTGTGGCCAACGCCGGGGAGCGCTTCCAACGCTTCAAAGGACGCAGGGACTTCTCCATCATGCAGTTCAACCAGCATTTCAGACAGTCGCTTGATGTTCTTGGCCTTGGTCGGCGCCAAACCGACCTGCCGAATGTCGGCAAGGATGGTTTCCACCTCCAAAGCAGCCATGGCTTCAGGGGTGCTGGCTTTGGCAAAAAGAGCGGGCGTTACTTGATTCACCTTGAGGTCCGTGGTCTGGGCGCTCATCAACACGGCGACCAGGAGTTCAAACGCATTGGTGTGGTCGAGAGGAATAGGGATTTCGGGATAGAGCGTCTGCAGTTTGTCGGCGATGATGTCAGCCTTGTCCTGGCGCTTCACAACACCACTCATCCTTCGTAGGTCGCACTGTATTCTTCACCGGTTTGCCAACCGAAGTAGAGACCAAGGCCGATGGAGAGCAAGGGGATTCCGTTGCAAATCAGGGTCTCGAGCGGTTCACTCTCCGGTCGCCCGGTCAGGTACCAGATGAGCAGGCCAAGAACGAGTCCGGGGATGACCATCATGCTGCCCATGATGATGGTTCGCAGGGTGCGCATGGAGTTTCCACCCCACGGTGAGTCAAGAAGGTGTGCTTTGTTCTCAACGATTCAATCGCTTGGTGAGGTCTGCTCCGGAGAGGGCATTCAAAGTGTCCTTCGGCTCAATCCAACCTTTTCGTGCGGTCATGACGCCGTAAGCAATGTCACTGAGGCCACGAATTGAGTGGGCGTCTGGATTGATGGCAACGGGAACGCCAAGCCCCTTCGCGTGCTTGCACAATCGCCAGTCCAAGTCGAGGCGATACGGGCTCGCATTGAGTTCTACGGCCTTCAGTCGGCCCTCTTCGTTGTGTTCTGCCATGTGTTCCAACACGGCGAACAAGTCCACTTCGTACCCTTCTCGACCTTGGAGAATCCGGCCGGTAGGGTGGCCAAGAACGGTGGTGGCGGGGTGGTCGATGACCCGCAGCAACTCTTCGGTGTTTTCGTGTTCATCTCGACCCCGCCATTTGGTCATAGCGTGCACGCTGGCCACCACGTAATCCAATTCTGCGAGAACCTCGTCGGGGTGATCCAGTTTACCGCCTTCGAGAATATCCGATTCAACGCCGTGGAACAATCGGAAATCCACGTCCTGTTCCGCCCATTCAGCGTTGTATCGCTGAATGGTACGTCCCTGTTCAAGCAGGTCTTCGGCACTGGCGCCGTTGGCAATTTTGAGCGTGGGCGAATGGTCGGCGATGCCCAGCCAGTTCCACCCCATTTTTCGCGCCGTATCGGCCATCATTTCCAAACTCGCTTCACCGTCTGAGAGCGTGGTGTGGTTGTGGAGGGAGCCTCTGATGTGGCTGGTTTCAATGAGGTCAGGGAGTCCACCGGTTTCAGCCGCTTTCACTTCACCCATGTCTTCCCGTAGTTCGGGTGGAACGTAAGCGAGGTCTAAGTGGGCGTAGATGGCCGCCTCATCTGCGGCTGTCAAGGAATGAACGGCTGCGTCCATGCCTTTCAAATCGCCAGCTTTTGCTTCAGGAATAAGGCCGAATTCGTTTAGCCGCAACCCTCGGTCGATGGCTCGTTGGCGCATGGCGATGTTGTGTTCCTTGCTGCCGGTGAAGTAGGCCAAGGTGAACGGCTCAACGTGAGGAGGGACCAATCGAACTTGAGCGTCGATGGTTCCNCCCGCTTCCAACTGCTCGTAATCGTCGCCACCGATGGCGTCCAGCACGTTGGGGTCGATATGGCCAACTGCGAAGGATTCATCGAAGATGGTCGTGTCGAGAATAAGGCTGATTTTGGAATCACCTGCGCCTTTCACATCGGCGATACCCGAGAGGTTCAGGATGGCGTTCGCCACGCTTTCGTGGTCATCCTCGTCAACCGCGACCACCACGTCAAGATCGCCGATGGTGTCCTTGCGTCGTCTTGCACTGCCGGCCAGTGTGGCTCGATGAACACCATCGAGAGCAGCAATTTTGCGTTGAAAGGCCTCACCGTAGCGCAAACCGATGTCCAAGCGTCGCCTCGCTCGAAATCGAGACAACAATTCGATGCCGTCCAGCATTCGTTGTTGGGATTTGGCCCCGAAGCCTTTCATGGGTGCGATTTGATTGTTGATTGCGGCCTCTTTCAAACTGGCAACGGAATCCACACCCAGTTCATCTGCCATGAGCTTGATTCGCTTTGGTCCGAGGCCCGGAATGCCCAACATTTCGATGAGCCCGGGCGGTGTCGTGGTATGGAGGTTGACCCAATCGTCAGGCCATCGCCCTTCAGCAATCGCCTGTGTCAAAGCGCTACCGAGTCCTTTTCCAATGCCTTTCATGTTGTAGATTTCACCGCTTGCAACCAGTTCACCGAGGTCTTCGCTCAGGCTACCCAACAAACGACTGGCGTTTTGATAGGAGCGGACNCGGAAAACGTTTGCACCTTGAAGTTCGAGGAGGACGGCCACCTGGTGGAGAACGTTGGCAACTTGGTTGCGCGAAAAGTAAGGCGGTCCTGATGGACGTGGTTTGGGAAGAGCAANGGAACCGCCTGCCATACNANGAAGAGGGTGACGACCCTACACAAAGGTTCGCTCCTGCCCCCATGTTCAAGAACGCAGGGCGATTGGGCAGGCTATGGTGGATGCAGGTCTCGTCGAGGCACTGGCCGAGGTGTTGTGTGCGACATCGGCCATTTTGTTCACGTTCATTGCCACCTTTTCTCGGTCGCCCACTGCTGAGAACATTGTACAAAACATCATTTTCGTGCTCCTTATCGCTGCCGCAGGTGTCCTTTGGTGGTTGCCAAGCCTTGGCGGCGAATTGTGGGGTTCGGATTACTTGCCACGCCCGCTCGCCTTGTTTTGTGTAATTTTAGCCATCTCTGCACGCATGAACATCAAAGGAAAAAACGTCTCTTTTGGTGCAAATCCTCACAGCATCAACCGTCAATCAGAAGAATAATCTGCGAACAATGCTCGTTTTAGCGTTTTTCTGGTTTTTCTCCGGTATTTACAGCACAACATCTATTCATGAGTAAGTCGAGCCACATTCATGACAGATGTNGGTCCCATTCTGCCGTATTACTGGGACAAATTCATGGAAATCAATTTCCAAACAGGCGATACTTTGGGCCTGACGTACATCATTTGTTTCCTTTCAATCTTGACATTGTTTGTACTGTGTTTCTTGGCTGCATTGATTCTCAAAGCGCGTAGCCACGCTCCCGAAAATCGCTTCATGGCGGTTCTTCTCCTCGCAGAGGGCTATCGGGTCATGGCATCATGGTACAATACATACCCGTTTTCTGCTGACATGTTGCCTGCGATGGAATATTATCGCGTCGGATGGTATTTCTGTTCACTTTTGTGCTTGTTCATGTATCTCTCAACCGTTTCATTTTATCCACCTAAACGGTTGGATTTCATGGCCAAAGAGAAGATTCGAAACAACCTCTGGTGGGCTCTTCCGGTGTTAACTGGCGTGATCATTGCGGTATTGATTGCATCCAGCGGAAGCGTCGTGAATGCCTTCGGTGGAAACTACCACATCGAATGCACCGCACTCGATGAAGAGGTGATACTCACGGCCACGCCGGGTTCGCCTCCAATTGAGGCAGGTTGTGTTGAAACNGAGGAAACGTTCCCCTATTCTTGGTTCGTGCCAGGAAGTTCCCCTGCAGCCAAATTACTGCTTCTTGCGCCCCCTCTTTCTGCCATTCTGGCTGCGTTTTTCATGCACAGAGCATGGCGTCGATTTGATGAAGAGGACGGCTTGGAAGACCAAGCGAATGAAGCCCGCTCACTGTTCATAGGATTCACTGGAAAAGCCACCATCAAAGGTTTGCTCGTCTTGTCAATCGTTTACATGACTGCACGATTCGGGGACTTTAATTTGGCGGATTTAGCTTCGATAGAGGGGGATTTATTGCCGATCTATCTTTACTGCCTTTACGGTTTCATGTTCAGCATTTTGCTCACCGGGATGTTTGAAGGATTCATGTTCAGTTATGCGATTCTAAAGAATGACATCCTCGGCATCGATGAGCAGTTGCGTCGGAGCATGTCGTGGGGCGTCTTTGTGTTCACGGGTGCTGTTTGCATTCTCATCGTTGCTGAGTTGTTGGAAGGCATCATTCCCTACGGTGGTGTTGCCAGCGCATTGGTGGTCGGTGTTCCACTTACCGTGATGAGAAAACCGATTTACAACACAATCAATCATCTCGTGGTCATCTTGATGCCAGAAACGTTTACGAAGTCCGAGCAGAGTTATTTGGAGGCTTATTCCGCTGTCATGGACGATGGAGTGCTCACGCAAAACGAGAGGAAACTGCTCGTTCTTCAAGCCAAGAATCTCGGGCTTGAACAAACACGAGTTGATTTCTTGGAAGACTGGTTTAACAGCCAACTTCTCATTGAAGAAGAGTGATCAAACGATTTCGCCTTGGGGCTCGTCGTCTTTGGAATTGTTCTCTGCTGCTTCCTTGGCCATCTTCTGGTCGATGAAGGTCCGCATGTATTCCGGCAATTCNCCGTTGACAAAAATGACATCGTTGATGTGATCGAGTTTCTTGAGAGAATAGTAGATTTGCATGGCCGTCATCGGGGTGGAGGAACATCCCGTGCACCCACCGTCGAGTGAAAGCATGATGTTTCCGTCTGAAGTGTCAATGACATTGACGACACCATCATGCTCATCGAGGACCTCTTGGACGGGCCCAATTTCAGCGAGGATTTCCTCGGCCGTGATGCTCATGCTCNNTCCACAGGTTCCTCCTCTTTCAACGATTGCCTTCTNTTCCCCTCTCATCGGCTCGGTTCAACTCAAGCCATGGCGAAACCCCAACAGAGGGTTGTTTTCAGTGGGAACGGCTTATGAAGGGTTCTCAAGTGGCCGGGGCAACAGGTGTTAATTGATGATGGAAAACATTGCAATGATTTCAGCAGCCGCAGGTGCCCTTGGATTGGTGATTGCGTTCGTGCTTTACCAACAAGTAAACAAAGTGAAAATCGACAACGAAGTCGTTGCCGACATAACAGCAGAAATTCGAAAAGGGGCCATGGCGTTCCTATTCGCAGAGTATCGGGTTCTCGCTATCTTTTGTGTGGCGGTCGGTGCGTTGCTGTTTACACTCAACGGCCTTGAAACCTCCATTGCTTTCTTCCTCGGTGCCCTTGCTTCAGTTGGTGCGGGCTTCTCCGGTATGAACGCCGCAACAGCCGCCAATGGCAGAACGGCCATGGCAGCGAAGACAGACGGTCAAGCCGGTGCACTTGCCGTGTCCTACAACGGTGGCGCCGTCATGGGTCTTTCCGTTGGTGGACTTGGTCTGCTGGGCATCTCCCTGGTGGCTTTCTGGCTCGGTGCCGGTGAAACCGATGCNGACGGTGGCATGAACGCCATCAGCGCTGCGGCCGGCTTTGGTATGGGGGCTTCTTCAATCGCCCTCTTTGCTCGTGTTGGCGGCGGTATCTACACCAAGGCGGCTGACGTGGGTGCTGANCTCGTGGGCAAGGTCGAAGCAGGTATTCCTGAAGACGACCCTCGAAACCCTGGCGTTATTGCTGACAACGTTGGAGACAACGTCGGCGACGTGGCCGGTATGGGCGCCGATATNTTCGAATCGTTTGTCGGTTCCATCATCGCCGCCATGGTCATCGCCAACGAGTTCGACCTCTCCATCGCACCCGACTATGTGATGATGCCCATTCTGTTGGGGCTCATCGGCTACCTCGCTTCGGTTATCGGTGTGTTTTCCATGAGTTTCCTAAAGAANGGCAGCGACCCNGCNGCAGCTCTTCGAAACACCACCTTCATCGGTGCGTTGTTGTTNTGGCTTGGTGGCTACGGCGCCATNCANTTCGAACTCATTGCTGTTGACTTTGCCGTCATGCACGCCGTCGTCCTCGGCAGCGTCATCGGTATCTTGATTGGACTCGTCACCGAGTACTACACCGGCATTGAACCTGTCTTTGGAATCAAAACCAGAGCAATTCCACACATCGGTGAGATGTCCAAGACCGGCCCGGCCACCAACGCTATCGCTGGACTTTCGGTTGGAATGATGTCCACATTCATTCCCATTCTTTTGATCGCTCTTGGTATCCTTGGNGCCGATAAATTCGGCAGTTNNATTGANGGNGATGACGCTTACGGCTTGTACTGCATCGCCATGGCAGCCATGGGTATGCTGGCAACGGTTGGCGTCACCATGACGGTNGACGCCTACGGCCCTGTGGCCGATAACGCCGGTGGCATCGCCGAGATGTCCTCCTTGGGCGACGACGTCCGTGCCATCACTGACGAGCTCGATTCCATCGGAAACACCACCGCTGCAGTCGGCAAAGGATTCGCCATCGGCTCTGCGGCGTTGACGGCCCTTGCTTTGTTTGCCGCTTACACCACCGCAGTCGGCGGTGTCGACCTTGACTTGACCGAGCCCCGTGTGGTCATCGGCCTGCTCATTGGTGGTGGCCTGCCCTTCGTGGTTGCTGCTATGACCATGACTTCGGTGGGTAAAGCCGCTGGTGCCATGGTGGTTGAGATTCGCCGACAATTCAAGGAAATCCCCGGTCTTCTCGAAGGCNAGGAAGGCGTGAAGCCCGATTCACAGACCTGCGTTGACATCTCCACCAAGGCGGCCATTCGAGAGATGGTTGGCCCCGGTGTTGTGGCCATTCTGGCTCCCATTGTGGTCGGCTTTGGTCTTGGTACCAGTGCCCTCGGTGGCATGCTCGCTGGGTCCCTCGTGACCGGTGTGCTCATGGCCCTCTTCATGGCCAACGCTGGTGGTGCATGGGACAACGCCAAGAAAGCGATTGAACAAGACCACATTCCTGGTGCAAAGAAGGGCGATGCCGCTCACGATGCTGCTGTCATCGGTGATACCATCGGTGACCCGTTCAAGGACACTTCCGGCCCTTCCCTGAACATCCTCATCAAGCTCATGTCCATCGTGGCCGTGGTGCTCGCTGGAACGGGTGAACTCGGCGGCGGCCTCATCTGATGGTCAGCACCCAATCNGGGCGTTAGCCTTTCAAAAGAGGTCCTACAGGGACTATCATGCGTGCCTACGTGTTGTCCCTGCTGATGATGACCGTCAGCCTTGCTGGCTGCATCACACAAGGGGACCTCTCCTCGTCGGATATTGGGAACACGACCGAAGATGAATTGGCCTTGCCGGATTGGCAAATCGGGGACCAGTGGCTCTACACGTTCATCACGCCAGAATTCGGAGAAGACAGTGCCCGCCTTGTTGTGGCCGATGTTCGAACCGATGATGGGTTGTTCATGCTTGGCATCTCGTCGGAGGGCGAGGCTCAACGTCATGCGGTGATCAACCACAATCCGTTTTTGGGNAGGGTCACCATGGACGGGTTATCGGTCTACGAAAACGGTGAGCCACAATCTGTGTTTCGTTTCCCTTGGACCGCCGGAGACTCGTGGAGTTTCAGGCTTCTTGGTCAAGACTGGATCGCCTCCACAGAGAACATCTACAACGGCGAAGTGACCGTTTCTGCAACCTCAGCAGAAGGGCATTCACTGAACTATGTTTTCAGTGGGCGTGAAGGATTCATCAAGAGCCTTCTTTGGACGGACGATGAGGGCATCAACCACTTGGAGATGAACCTCAATCAAAAGAAAACAGGGTACACCGGCGATGTGTTCTTCTACCGTGCAGGTGATATTCACGACAATTTGTATGAAGAAAACGATCAGGAAATCTACGATACTTTCCTCGACGAGGGCTACTCACCAAACGAGGCCTGGGACACGTTGGTCTGGTACCTTGATGTTGAAATCAGCCAGCAAGGGGGCTCAGGTTCCCTGAGCATCAAGGACCATCAGGGCGCCTCCCCGCTGACTCGAGCGTGGGGTGCAGGTGCGACTGAAAAGGGCTCATTTGGGACCATCCCCTCAAACTCAGGAGACCATTCCATTACCGTAACTCTGCGAGGTGAAGGTTCCTTTGCTCATCTCAAGGTTGCAGGAGCTCTCGTTCGCTCTTGGACCCTTTGAGGTGAAGATTTGCCGACCCTCATCATGATGCACGGGATGACCGGCGACGCCTCGATGATGCGTCCTTTTGCCGAAAAAGTCCTTCCTGAAGGTTGGACCCTTTTGGTCCCTGAGGCTCGTTTTCGACATCCGAACAGAGGATTTACATGGTGGCGGTACGAAGATTTCGAAGCCGACGTGACTCGAAGAAGAACGCTTTCTCGTAGAGAGTTGATGGACGTGGATTCAAGTCTCTCTCAACTTGAGAAGTTGATTGCCGAAGAAGCGCCGCTNGGCCCTTTGGTGGTCGGTGGCTTCTCCCAAGGGGGTGCCATGGCGCAAGAGTTACTCCAACTGCCCATCGCAGACCGTATCGTAGGTGTGGTCTGCATGGGAACGCGTCTGGTTCGTCCNATGGAACTTCGTCTCAGGCTTAGCGAGTTGGAAACAAAACGGATGTTTTGGATGCATGGCGAAAAAGACGTTCGTGTACCTCTTGAGGACGGTTGGGCGGTCGCTCACACCTTTGAGTCTGCGGGGTGGTCCGTCGAGTTGATTGAACACCGAAAGGGGCACATGATTCCTGTTGAGCACCACGACGCTTTGAAAGAGTGGCTCACGACGTTTTCTTGAGGTAGCGGTTGGTTTCGTCAAAGCCTCCGATGAACATTGCTTGCTCGCCTCTTAGGTCAAACACGACGGGTACCGTCCGGTGGCCTGTCGCTTGGACAACGGCCTGGCGCATGCCGTCATGATGGTCAAAGTTGTACTCGGTATAACTCAAGTCTTTTCCTTCAAGGAGGTTCTTCAGTGCACGGCAGTAACCGCAAAAATCACCGGTGTAGATGAGGAAGTCCGTGTCGGTTGCGGATGCGTGTTCCAAAATCATGGCCTCGGACATGTAACATATTACGGCGCTATTCCCTTTAACGCCTTGTCCTTGAGGATGATGCCGAGGGGTTTTCCTCGTGTTGGATAAGTTCAACTAGCGCCCTCTATGTTGGTTCAGTATGCCTCGCATGGTCTGCATGGATTGCGGGGCGGTCGAGTATGAATCGACCACGCTTCACGGGATGCTGGTGAAGATGATGCCACACTATCTTGCACATCATCACGATGTTATTGCTGGCGAGGCTCAAGAGCCGAGAGAGACGTGGATGTCTCGATTCACGGTCGCTTACAAAGCCGCTGAAGCAGAAGAAGCCAAGCTCTGATGGTCACCGGTTTGAAACTGGCAATGATAAAGTGGACCACGCACTCGGTGGGGCATGGCGAGCCTCGTTTTCATTCATGCCTCGGACGGTAACAATGCGCTGTTGGCAAAGGAAGTCGAAACCCGAGCGGTCGAGATGGGTCACGAAGTGGAACACGTTTCTCTCAACGCCTTCGATTTCCCCGTTTACACCGTGGCTCGCGAACAATCAACACCGATTCTTGAAGGCCTTGATGAACTGAAAACCATTCTTGACAAAGGCGATGCTTGGTTTGTCTTTGCGCCCGAATACAACGGCTCCTATCCCCCTGTCCTCAACAACGCAATCGCTTGGCTGAGCAGAGACGGAGATGACTTCCGACGACTGTTTCGAGACCGAACGGTGGCCCTTGGAACCCATTCTGGGGGAGGAGGTCAACACGTGATCATGGCCATGCGTATGCAATTCTCGTTCCTAGGGTGCGTGGTGATTGGGCGTTCGTTGGTCACAAACAGGAAAAAACCCGCCAACCCCGAATCCATTGATGCCATTCTCAACGCCATGACAAAGAGGTGAAAGCATGAAGAGAACATTGCATTCCATCGTACCAACACACACCGTTCTCGAGGGTGGTGGCTTCAAAGTTCGTCGACCTGCGGCCATGGGTCGTCTGATGAGCCCTTTTCTCTTGTTGGATGAAATGGGCCCTGTTGACTACGGCCCCGGGGAAGCCGTTGGCGCTCCAGACCACCCTCATCGTGGCTTTGAGACGGTCACCTACCTGATTGCAGGTGGCATGAAACACGCTGATTCCGCGGGAAACAGCGGCGATTTGAACCCAGGAGACGTGCAGTGGATGACGGCGGGGCGGGGAGTCATCCACTCCGAATTGCCACAAGACCACATGATGGAAAACGGTGGGAGGATGCACGGTTTCCAAATTTGGGTGAATCTCCCAGCCAAAGACAAGATGATGCCGCCTCGCTATCAAGACATACCGTCAGATGACATTCCAGAGGTGTCGAGCGACGATGGCACGGTGTGGGCGAAAGTGATTGCAGGCAAGGCTCTCGGCGTTGAAGCCGTCATCGACACGGTGATTCCCATCACCTACATTCACCTCAGAATGAAACCCGGTGCTACGTACACCCATGCATGTGAGCACGACCACAACGTGATGATTTACGCCTTTGGTGGCTCCATGGACATCGAAGGACGCTCCCTTCATGACGGCGGGNTAGGTCTCCTGTCCGAAGGNGATGCTGTGACCCTCACGGCCGAAGAAGACGGGGCTGAACTGTTGATTCTGGGTGGCCCAGAACTTGGCGAGCCCATTGCTCGCTACGGCCCCTTTGTCATGAACACCCGAGAGGAGATTTACCAGGCCGTTGAGGATTACAACAACGGCACCCTGGCTTGAAGCGCCTGTCATGAAAGAAGGCCCTTGCTTACAATCCGGCGGCGGTAGAAACAACCTCNGCGTAATCAGGTTCAACACCGGGGTTTTCGGCGACCCAGCGGTACTGAACGGTTCCTGCTTTGTCAATGATGACGACCACTCGGTTGGCACAAACGTACCCGTCAATGCCACCCAAGCCGACGAACGCAGCATCGTAAGCGTTGACGGCCTCGCGGTCGAGATCGGAGAGCAGTTCAAATTCCAGATTGTATTTTCGAGCGAATTCAGCATTGGCCCAAGGTGAATCAACGCTGATGCCAAGCACCACAGCATCGGACTCGTTCAAGGCGGCCATGTTGTCTTGGAAGGCGCACATTTCTTTGTCGCAAACGCCGGTGAATGCACCGGGGTAGAAGGCCAGAATGACGGTTTTTCCAGCGTATTCTGAAAGCGAAACTTCTCGCTTGTCGGTGGCTCGAAGGGTAAAGGCAGGGGCGGTGTCTCCAATGTGGACCATGCAATTTCCTCTGCCATGAGGCATCTAAAGTTTCTCGCACGAGGGAATGCGCTTTTTTTGCCCAAAAGGAGGTTTTCAAAGCACCTTCTAAAATTATTAAGAAGGTGCTGCGGGGAGGTTATGCTCGCGCCGGGATTCGAACCCGGGTCGACGGGATGAAAACCCGTAATGATGGACCTGACTACACCACGCGAGCGGTATTTGCCCCACTTGCGTCCCGTTCATAACCGTTCCCGTGCCCAACGGTCGTGAAGGTTCACGCCTCGTTCGCAGGGGGTTGCTGCCCAAGGGCGTTCCACCACCTGTAGACAAACCAAGCTCCGGCACCGGCGAGCATCAAGAGCACAGCGAGGAGCACTTCGTTGTCGAGAAACCACATCATGGCGTCCAATGCACGAGCACCGTACAAGCCGATGAGAACCGCTTCAAGTCCGAATCGCAAACCTCGTCCAGCTAATCCAGCGATGATGAACGGTCGCTTGGCCATGTGACCCATACCTGCCATCCATCCAAACACCTTGTAGGGTATGGGTGAAAAGGCAGCGATGAAGATGCCGAGGGTGCCGTAATTGGACGTCAAGTGTTCGAGTTTGGCAAGGTGCTTCTCCTGACCAAATCGTTTCATGAGTGTCGTCCCCCAACGCTCGCCGATCCAATACCCNACGAGCGCTCCCAACACCGAGGCGACGGTGACCGTCAGCCACAACCACACGATGAGGGGGAGGTCACCCATGGCGTTGGCCAGCAGAGGGATGTACAACAGGTCGGGCGGAATGGGTTGGATAATGGCCTCTGTGAACGACAGAAGGAACAGACTTGCCGGGCCGAAGACATCGAAGGCCTCCAGGACGGTGTCCTTCCAACTCATGCGTCGCCCTGTTCACCGTCTTTCATGAAGATAGGGGTGAGCGGTGCCTTCATGGAGGGGGTTCGGTTCATCCTTTCATGGAGCGGGTCTTGGACACGGCAGCCCTGCTTCACTGGCCTCCTCAACAACTGGCGGGTGGGGTGTGCGCACCATCACAAGTCCGGGAACTCGAGCGGCTCAGCCCAGCCCGTGCACTTTTGGTCGAATCTGCAGACTTGGAATGGCGGTCGGTGTCCAGGGCTGCTCTCGAACAGGCCAAGGCNTGTGCGAAGGCAACGGGTGATTTACCGCGTCTATCGGATGTGGATTTGGATGTCTTGGCGTTGGCGTTGGAAGCAGGAGGTGTGTTGGTCACCGATGATTATCGTCTCCAAAANACCTACCAGCACGCTGGAGGTTCCGTAGAATCNGTGGCCAACGCCCCCTCAAAACAAGTTTGGATCTGGGAGCAACGCTGCACAGGTTGCGGGGTCTCTTCGGCGGTATCTGGCGATGCTTCCCGTTCAAAGAAGGGTCAACTTGGTGATTGCGAGGTGTGCGGTTCACCCGTGATTATCAAGCGTCGGCGCTCGTAAATTCACTCGTTTTCTTCACTCGACTGCAGGGCCTCAAGGGCTTCCACTTTCTTTTCGAGTTCATCAACGGGCATGCCTGCTGGTTCAAGTCCCACGGCCTTGGCGCGGTCCATCAAGACCTGGTCTGGCGTGCGACCGCCTGCTTCAAGGTCGGCCACGGTTCGTGCTGCCTCTCCCATTGACGTCGCTTCTGTGAGGCCTTTGTGAAACTCTCCCTTTGAGCGGCCCAAAGCGTTGGCCAACTCCGGAAGGCGCTGGGCCCCGAACAATACGAAAAACAACAAGAGCAGAATGCTCAATTCAAGCGGTCCGAGTCCACCCACCATGGTCCTTCCTCATNCCTCGCTCGTGCTTCCCGTTGTTGAAGCCTTGCCTGACTTTGTGTCCTTTGGGGGCGGTTAACCGCCGCTGACGGGTGGCAGGAGTGCTAATTCTCCTCCATCGAGGACCACGGTATCAACGGCGCACCGGTTCCCATCGATGGCCACCGAGAGGCCGAACGAAATCCACTCGCCAAGGTTCATGAGTTCCACCACTTCTCGAACGGTTGAGCCCGATGGGACATGAAGTTCATGCTCTCGGCCACCCAGTCGTTCAGCGATTGGGCCGAAAGCGATGATGCGGATGCGCACCGTGTTGTCGTCCTTGGTCATGAGGCTCCTTTCGGGCAGGGATTTATGAATACAATTCCCTTTGGTGAAACCATGACCCCTGCGCTTCAAGCCAGCCAGTTGTGGAAACTCTACCAGGCCGGCGAATCCACGGTAGAAGCNGTGCGTGGCGTGGATGTTCTCGTTCAGGCCGGGGAAATGGTGGCGGTAATGGGNCCCTCCGGGTGTGGAAAAACGACCCTGCTCAACATTCTTTCCGGTATCGATGAGCCGACTTCCGGTATGGTGGCGGTGAACGGCCAACCCCTTTACGGAATTTCAGATGACGCTCGTACGGATTTGCGAGGGAAGCACTTTGGTTTCATTTTCCAAGATTTCAACCTCCTCCCCGTTCTCTCCGCGGTGGAAAACGTGGAATTGCCGCTCTTGCTCAACGGCTATGCGCCACAGGAAGCTCGCCAACAAGCGATGCATGCCCTGTCCCAGGTCGGCCTCAGCGACCGCGGTGAACACCGACCTGCTGAATTATCGGGGGGTCAACAGCAACGCGTCGCTGTGGCTCGGGCCATTGTGCATCAGCCCTCCATCATCTTGTGCGATGAGCCCACCGGGAATTTGGACAACACCACTTCTGACGAGGTCATGGCGTTGCTCACCGAGATGAATCAAACGCAACAAACGACGTTCCTCATCGTAACTCACGATGCAAACATCGCCTCGAGGTGCCAACGTACCATTACCATGAGTGATGGTTCAATCCTCACCGATGCTGCCTCTGCCCGTGTTGAGGAGGAATGAGCGTGCTGTTTTGGCTGGTGTCGGCCGGCGTTTTGGTGTTGCTCTTGAGCATCACCTCGCTGTTCACGGCTCGCCGATGGAGTGAATGGTCATGGGGCCAACGACTGCTCTTGGTGTTCACCGGGCCGGTCGACGGGGTTCTTGTCGGTCTGTTGCTCGCTTGGCTGGGTGCCTCGGNCNTGACCGTTGCTGCGGGGNCTGTNCTTTTCGGGACGATGTCCATGCTCTTTGTCCAACCCTTGCTGGTGCCTCAACGTCTCTTGGTATGGCGCCTTGCGAAGGAAAACATTCTGAGGAGAAAACGTCAATCAGCCTTGATGATCGCAGGTTTGGTCATCGCTTCAAGCATCATCACTTCGTCTTTGGTGGTCGGGGATTCTCTGGACGCCACTGTGAGTCAGGAAGTCCGTGCTGCATGGGGGGAAACCGATGTACTCATCGCCGGCATCAACCCGCTCACGGGGGTTTCGGTTGAATTTGAAGAGGACTTGGCCGAGCGTTTTTGGCAGTCCGTCCTCGCAGATTCGTCGTTGAGCGACCGGTTGGATGGGCGTCAATACGGCGTGTCCACCACGGTGAGTTTGGCCGCTGAAAANGGTCGAGCTGAGCCGTCCGTCCCNCTGTTTGCCCGAAATGCAACGGTGGACGATGAGGGGGTTTGGGCGCCATTGGAAGCATCGAGCGGCATGCGATTTTCTGACCTTCGTGAGTTGAACGCTCGAGGAGAATCCATTCACGTGGTCATCAACGACGCCGCTGCAGAAGCCCTTGAGGTGAACAAAGGCGATGCCCTTGAACTGGGGGCATTTGTCACACAGGGAACCGACCGTGTTCGTAACTCCTCTTCCGTGTTGATTCATGCCGTTGTGCCCAACGAAGGTCAGGGTGCCATGGCGGGCACCCGTTCTCCAGCGGTCTTCACCGACCTCGAAACCGCTCAAAACCTGCTNGACATGTCCGGCAGGCTCAATCGGTTATCGTTGGCGTATGGGCCAAGTCTCGCTGACGATGAACTTCGCACCGCCATCAAGGGCTTGGAAGCGCTGATGAACGCCTCGCTAACGGCGGAGGATATCGGCGTGGATTGGACGCTCGACGAAGCCACATCCTCGCTGACCGTCTCAACCAGTGCAGGTTTGCAACGCATTTCTGGAACGGACGTGGTGGCATTACGCGAGAACAAATCGATGCTCTATCCGGACGCTGCCCTCCTCGAAGTCCTTCAGGTTCCTCTCATCGATGTCGAGTACGCCGATGAAGCCCTCCTGACCTTGGCTGACGGAGATGTAACTGAACTTCGTCTCGGTCAAGAAGCATGGTGGCATGTGGCCTTGTCGGGGATTGGTTTTGAGCCAATCCAAGGCGGAGATGCATGGCTTTGGCAAGCTGATGAAGGCGACCGTTTGGTGGACGTTGCATGGACCGATGACGCCGCCTCTGCGGTTTTTCTCAGCCAAGAGCAGATCCTCCTGGCGGATGTGTTCTTGGAGGATGAAAGCGAGCGTGCTTCGTTTGAACCGGTCCGGCCGCCGGTAGCGGTCGACGCTGAAGGCAGTGCTTGGTGGGTGTTGCTTTCCAACGGGTCTTCTCTCGAATTGCTGGAATTTGACCAAAACCTCACCCTCGAATCAAGCCGAGTTCTTGAGGTCACCTTGCCCAGCACCGTCCTCTCGTACGACCTTGCGGCTGAAGGTGACCTCTACCTGCGCATCGAGGGCTTGCTCACCACCGAATACTACCGGTCCACAGATGGCGCTTCCTTTGTTGAGATTGAGGCCGTTGATTGGCCAAGTGAACCCGCTTCTCCTCCGGATGTTTTTCCGGATGTTTGTGACGGCATCGCCGTTCTTCCCTACGATGATGAGCGTCTGTTGTGCACTTTTGAACACGGCGTTCTGCGCTGGAACAGCGAGGTAGACCACGTCGAGAGCGTTCGCCTTCCCGTCCTTTCGGACGCCGCAGGATTTGGTCGCCTTCCACAGATGGTCCTCGCCTTTGGCGGAGAAGAAGCCACCCTTGAGGTGGAGGAAGGCCAAGTTCTCACTTCAGCGCGCCTTGATGCCCTTCAACTCGCTAACACTTCTTCCCTTTCCTTGACGGGTGTTCTTCCTTACGCCTATGGAAACGACACTCCTTCGACACTCCTTCACGCAGGCACCTATGCGTCGGTTGAAGGCTTTGACCAACTCGCCGATTTGGACGGCGTGGTGCTTGGTTTGGTCTCCTTGCCCGATGCAGAAGTGCTGGCCCTTGCCNAGGCCGATGACCGTTCATTGCTGATGTTTTCAGGGGTGGGGTTCAGTTCAGATAACGCTTCAGCGCTCCTCGCGATTCAATCTTGGTTTGACGACCGAAGCGATATTGAGGATGTGCATCTCCGGGTTCAAGCCNTACAACTGGACGCCAGTGAGCAAGCAGAAGCCTCCTCCGGCGCGTTATCGGCCATGTTCCTCGTGTTTGGGACCTTTACCATGGCTGCTGGAGTGTTGCTCTCGCTCACCATCATCATGCTCCTGGCTGATGTACGAAGGACCGAACTTGCAGCCGTCCGGGCTCTTGGTCTTCGTCGCAGCGATGCACGTGCCCTCTTTGTCTTCGAAGGTGCGCTCCTCGCCCTCTTGTCCGGTGGTTTGGGTTCGGTGCTTGGCTTGGGGCTGGCATGGGTTATTTCCGTCGGCTTCTCCACCATTTTTTCGTCGGTGGGTGCACAGCAATTCGTTTTCTCTTGGACGCTGGANTCCTTTTTGGCCGGTTGGATTTGGGGTGCTTTACTCGCCTTGGTTTTGCTGTGGTCAAGCGCCGTCTACAACGCACAGTTGAACATCGTTCGTGCCCTTCGTGGAGCCCGTCCAATGCTGAAACGTGGTGTGCCATGGGGCGTCGTTTTGCTGCAGGTGATGGCGTTCGGACTGATCGGCATATGCACCGTTGGATTGGTGTTGTTCGGGTTGAAGGGCGGCCTCTCCTACGCCCTGTACATTCTGTTGGGCGTGGGCTTGATTCTGTTGTTCACGCCGTTGTTCACTTGGCAACTCCCTTCGTTCTTGAACAGAAAGAAACCGGTGAACCGTTGGACTCGATATGCAGCACGCAACACCCTCGGGGCCATCGGGGTCTTGTTTTTGATGTGGACTTTGGCTTTGGCTCCAATCGACCCGCTTCGGCAACAAATGGACCCCAACGAACTGGCGTTCATCGTTCTCGGCCTTTTGCAGGTCTTTGCTGGTGTCTTGGTTTTGACCAGTATCGCTCCGCAAGTGGTTGGGTGGCTGGCGAAGCGTTCGTGGATCACCCGCCGGACAGGCCCGGTTGGTTCAGTGGCCTTGGCTCACCCCTTGGCTCACCCTGTTCGAACGGCGGTGGTGATGGGCATGTTTTCCATCACGATGTTTTCCGTGGTGGTTCTGGCTGGATACACCGAACAATTTGACACCTATTCCTCTGATTTCGTTGAAGAAGCGGAAGGTGAATTTGAGTTGTTGTTGACATCAACTCGTTCCCAACCCATCGATTTGGAATCTGACCCGATGGAATGGGGCATCAACCACACGGCCATGGCCAACGTCGATGGCGTTGGTGGTGTCTATCGTTCGCCCGTGCATTTAGAAGACGCTGAAGGCGAACGCATGCCTTACCTGTTACGTGGCGTGGATGACGGTTTCATTCGGCACGGAGGTCTTCCGCTGCATGCGTGGGATAAGAGCCTCGGGAATTCCTCCAACGATGCTTGGAATTCGATGGGTGTGTTCGAAAATATCGTGTTCTTAGACGCCTCGTTTGGTTTGGAATCCTCGGCGGATGGAACGACTTTNGTNCCCCTTCAATTTTCAATTGGAGATTCAATTTTGCTAATTGATTTTTCAAACCCGAAAAACACCCGTGAAATGACCGTGGGAGGCTTCCTCAAACAGTCGTCTTACATCTTCTCCCCCGGGGTGTGGATGAACGGTGAAGTCGTCGCTGAGCAATTCAACGGCAAGATGACTCGCATGTATGTTAGCGTCTCACCGGATGCNCGTCCAAGCGCTGACCATGAATCTCAAAGCCTTCCGTCCCAAGGGAAATCGGTCGACGTCCGAGAGGCTGCGAGCGAACTTGAATCGGTGCTTGATGTTGAACTGGCTTCGAAAAACATCAACGTACAGACGGTAGCCGATGAAATCTCCATCATCCAATCCCTGGTGCTGGCTATTTTGTCCTTGTTTGAGGGCTATCTTGCTCTCGGGTTGCTGGTTGGCGTTGCGGGCATCGGCGTGGTGACCGTGCGTAACGTGAGTGAGCGAAGAGCGACCATCGGCATGTTACGGGCCGTGGGCTTCCGCCAACGGCATGTGTTGAGGCTCTTTTCCATCGAGGTTTCTTGGGTGGCACTTTTGGGTATGCTCAACGGATTTGTCATCGGTTATGGTTTCCATGTGGTGCTCTACAAGGCCGTTTGGGAGGCTGAAGGTGCGGTGTTTACCTTCCCGTGGACAAGCACGTTGGGGCTGTTCTTCGTGGGATGGATCATCGTTCTCATCACAACTTTTGTGCCAGTTCGACAAGCGTCCAAAATCCCGCCCTCCGCTGCGCTAAGAAGTGCATGAAAAATATCTGTGNCATGGATGTTCAAATCCTTCACAAAAATATTGCACCACTCGGCGAGTTAATCAGGGCCTGAAACGGCAAAAAGTCCCTAAAACGGGCGAAAAAAGGCATTTTTGCCCCTGACTCACCCTGCCCATAGTATAAATACGACGCATGGCGTGGTGAGGCATACCGAACCTTCGGGGGTATAGACATGAAGAATATGACACCTGTAATCCTCGGGATGTTGATGTTGACGAGTTTGTTCGCTGGCATTGACTTTCACGAGCTTGAAGAACAAGTGGTAATCGAAGAAACCGGCGCACGCTCTGGAGCGGANGCNACGGTGNTTGCCATTACAACACCGAAAGAAACCACGTGCAACGACCAGGGTTGCCGCAACACCTTGCAGGTGGGCGAAGAGACCACGTTCTCGGCGTTCATCCAAAACGACGGTGATGCGGACATCGACGAGTTGTCGTACTCGGTCACCGTTTACCTCACCGACTCGAGCGGTGCTGTGGGCGGGGTTGCTAAGGATGCAACCGGCAATGACTTGATCTGGGAAAACGCCAACGTCATGTGTGACGACATCACCGTTTGTCTTTACGACGGTAGCGTCGACCCGTTGGCTGCAGGCGCCTTCCTTGGAGGCGGTAAATCCACCCTCCAACTCGATGGCGGCGGTGGCGACATCACCTGGACTCCAACCCGTGGCGAATACATGGTTGAAATCTCCGTTGAGTCCCCAACCGATATCGATACGGCCAACAACGCCGAGCTCGTTTACGTTCTCGTTGAGGACTGGTACGATGTTGAGGTTGACCTCTTGTGGGTCGCCGACACCGACGGCGATGGCATGGCTGAAGAACTGGAAGCTTCCTCGTTTGACGCCAGCGCTACCGAAGGCGACATTGACTTCAAGTTGAAGGTCACAGCCGACGGCTCCGACACCTTTGACCCACGAGATGTTGAGGTTCTCCTCACCCTAAGTGGACAAGCCTCCGGCCAAGTTGGTGGAAATGCTTTGACCATCAACACCTTGGTGGCAGGAACCACGACCACCGTTGACATCTACGCCAACGAATCCGATCCGAACGCTACCCAGACCGGTAGCCGTGCGGTCCTCTCCTACCAAACCACCTGGGAAATTTCCGGAGCCATCACGCCCGGTACGCAGTCGAACGCCGCTTGGCAACTTGAGGCTGAGTTGGTGGAATACACGATGTACGGTCAGTACGAAGAGTGTGTTGAATCATCAGAAGCGACTGAAGGCAACGAGAACGTGACCACGTGGAACAACCTCTGTGAAGTCGCTCAATCCGGCGATGACCGACCGAAGACCGATTCGGACATGATTACGGGAAGCACCGATGTTTACGATGACATCCGCATCTCTCGCATGGGCGTCTACCAAGGATACAACTCCGACTGCAGCGGCGTCGCCTCCACCTTCACACAACAAGGCGAAGACGGCGACCTCAATGTCGGTTGTTCTCTCGTTTACGCTGATGTTGAACACCGCGGTAGCAAGATGACCAAGGAATACGGCTGGAACATGACCTACACGATTTCGCTTGACGGCGTAGAAACCGCCAGCGGCGTTCTCACGGATTGTCTTGAAGGTACTGACATGCCCTATGCTTGGTCTCCACTTGGCATCATGGGCGGTTCGGTTTGTACCTTTGTGACCATGGAACCAGGCGAGTACACCATCGACTTCAGTCTCCACATGAACAACAAGTCCAGCACGGACACCGACCCAGTTCCATGGGACGGCGGTACGGACCTACGACCCAGCAACAACGACGTGACCATGATCGTTGATGTCATCAACAACCTTCCCGTGATCACCTCCTTTGAGTTGAACACCGAAGGCGACATCGTCGTNGGCCAAGAAGCCCCTCTCGTCTTTGCCGTTTCGGCCTTTGACGTGGACGACCCCTCCGGTGANGGCCTCACCTTCGCATACTCTTACCCCGGTGGCGAAATTGGCGGCTGTACCGGTACTCAGGCCGAGGGCGCCACCGTGTGTACCACACCGGTCTTCCCTGACTTCATCGGAAACTCTCCGGTCACTGTGGTCGTCACCGACGCTCACAGCGGCGAGGTCTCTCAGGAGATTGACATGTTCGTTTGGAACAGTGCCGTAGCCACCGCCACCAGCGATGCTGGTGTCGAGCTTCAATACAGCCTTGACTACAACGGTCAGTCGGAGTTCACCATCACGACCTTCACGGACGCTGATGCTACCTCATACGACGCCGTGCAACTCGAGGGCTTCACGGGCACCTACGGTGCTGTGGCTGCGTTGGATTACGTTCCAAGCAGCACCTACACGGCCAGCGACGTGCTCGACCAGTCCATTTCGGTCATCGTGGCCAAGGACGTTGAAGCCACCTCGCTCTGGTACATCGACGGCTCCGGCAAGTGGATTCTCCTCTCCGATGCCTCGACCGATGTTGACGCNAGCACCGAGATGTTCACCTACGATGTGCCTTCAAACAGCCCGGTTGTCCCCGCTGGTAAGATGGTCCTCATGGGCGGCGAACTCGCACAAGCTTCCATCCCCGACGCCTCCGTCAGTGGATTCAGTGCTGAGGCCACCCGTGGCGGCGCTATCGCCATGACCTGGGACATCACCGGTACCCTGTTGAATTCCGACAGCATTGTCGTGAGCATTTGTGTTGCNGAGGCCGACTGTGCCGATGCATTCGAAGCTACCGTCGCTGACGAAGACCGCACCTACACCTACAGCGGTTCCCAGACCACCCACGGTGAGACCTACCACCTCGAAGTCGCCGTTTGCAACGAGCAAGGCTGTTCCACACCAGGAATCGCNAGCGTTGTGGCCGACAAGCAAGTCGACGGCGATGTCGCAGCGAGCAACCTTGCTGTGGCCGCTCAAGACGGTCAGTGGGTCATCACCTGGGAAGTCACCGGCGACTCCAGCGACGTAGCCATGTGGCATATCTGCTGGTCAACCGAGGACTTCACCGTTGGTGAAATGCCTACGCCATGTCCNGACGCAGCCATGGGTGCTTCNGCAACCACGGTCAGCATCGACATGCCCAGCATCCGCACCGGTCAAGAGTACTTCTTCACCGCTGTGCCAATGGACGCTTTGGGCAACATGGACGCCGCTGCCTCGATGAACAGCATCATTGACACCCGTGTCTCTGACAGCAGCAACACCAATGATGGCAACGGAACCATCGGCGATACCGGCGATGATACCTCTTCCAGCGTTCCAACCTGGACCTGGGGCCTCATCGGTGGCGTTGTCATCGTGGCGTTCATCGCAGGTGCTTTCATCCTCTCCCGCGGAGACGGTGAAGACGGCGAAGGCAAGGACTGGGATTACTGATCCCTGAACCGTGCTAAAGCACATCCACCTCTTTGAGGTGTACAACGCTGGAGGGGTCGCCAAGGCGGCCCCTCTGGCCTTTTCTTTTCTCTTCCTCCAACTCGTTGACGTTGGGCGGGACAATGCATTGGTTTTGATGAACTTCCTCGAGAGCTTTACCACCTGGCAAGCAAGGAAGAACGACTTCACCTTCGATAACAAACTCAGCATTGATATTTTTTTCAAAATTTCTTGAAATTTTAGGATCGTTCGGCGTCAGTTTACGATTCTAAACGATATACGATTGGTGAGATTTTGGCCAATNAATCAAAGATTTTGCACCCCAATCCATATAAATGGTGTAAGGCGTGGGATGCAGTGCATACAGTCCGTATAGGGTGAATGACATATGTTGGGAAACAAGAATAACAAGAAAAAGACCGTCTTCGGCGGTATCGGGATTGCACTGTTGTTGTGCGCATTGATGGTGCTCATGCCAATGAGCGGCTACGTGAACAACGACGAGGCAACGGCAACTGTGGAGTCTGTGGAAGCAGCCACCACTGGAGCAGAGGATTCCTTTGCTCTCCCCGAAAAAATCGCTGAAGCAGATTACGAATACGACCCATCGCTTGAACTACAAGGGATGCGAGACGCCAAGACCAAGGCCTTCCTCAATGAGGACGGCACCATCACGCAAGTCGTGGGCAGTGAACCTGTGCACTACATGTCGGCTGACGGAACTTGGGAAGACATTGACCTGAACATTCAGGCCTACCCAGAGGGCTGGGGAGTCACGGAGAACACCTTCACGACGTACTTTGCCCCTGAAGTCGCAAGCGGTATCTCGGTCCAGGCAAACGAGTTTGTTGAGCCGGTGATCTCCGGTATCAACCCCATGCTCGTGACCCTCGATGCATCAGGTTCAGCCCCTGAACCTTTCATCACNGCTCCTAGCCCGAACGGCGTGGAAGTTGGCGGCAACGTCATCCGCTACCCGCTCGCTGAAGGCTATGACCTCGACTACGCAGTCGAGAGCACTGAGGTCAAGCAGAACCTCATCCTCCGTGAGGTCCCTGTCCTTCCAGAGCCTGCCGAATACTTCGGACTCAGTGAAGGTCTGCGAATGCCTGCTGGCTACGCCCTCTACTCCGGAGAAACGATGCTCGGTGAGGAGCTCTTCAAGACGCAAGACGACCTCCAAATCCGCGACATCGAAACCGGTGAATTGCTTGTCGAAATCCCTGCTCCTGTTATCATGGAAGCCGGNGCCGACGAGCCTTACATGGGAACGTTCTTCGTTCAAGTCCACGGNCCAGAGATTCTCCTCATCACCGTGGTTGAGTCCGACTGGCTTCTTGACGAGGACCGCGTTTACCCAATCGTGATTGACCCGTCAATCCGTGTGAACTCCTCCAGCGGTGGCTACTGTTACATCTACTACGCTAACTGCTACACAAACACCTACCGACGCCACTACCGCTACTATGGTTCGTACTACTACATCCCATGGCACAAGTACACGTTCACCTCTTCCAGCTCCCTCCCAAGCGGTGCTACGGTCGACAAGATCGAGTGGAAGAAATACATGAACTACGCCTACGGTTCCACCCGCACCTTCCAAGTGAAGGTTCTCGAAAGCTGTGGTCTAGCACCCCGCTATTCCTACTCGATGGGTTCCGGCTCTTGTTCCGGTTCTTCCATCAGCAACAGCTACATGACCACCAACTACGGTGGAACGGCAGGTCGCAGCCTCAAGGCTTCCATTGGCCTATCGCCCTCGGCAGCCACTGTGAGCAGCAGCGGTACCGGTTGGAAGACCGTGAACCTCTGTAACTCCGCTACGGCATGTGCCGCCACCTCCGGTGGTGTCTCCATCATCACCAACGCCATGAGCAACAATGGCAACGTTGGTATCGGCGAATACTACACCGGTGGAAGCGCTTACTTCAGCACCTACGGCATTGCCTCGGGAAGCCGTAACTCTCACCTCCTCATCACCTACTCTGGTGGTACGGATGCCGACGCCCCAACCTCGGACTTCGTTCCTTACACTGGACTAGATTCCTACATCGAAGGTGAGCGAACGCTCTTCATCAAACTAACAGACATGTCCGGAATTGACACCACCACCTCCGGTGCACCTCAACTCCACTACACCACCGATGGTGGCACCACGTGGAGCAGCACGACGTACGGATTGGGTTCCAACAACCAATTCGACGCAGGTGAACTCGTCTCTATCGGAACCTGCTCAAGCACGACCACGGAATGCCGATTCAAGGCCCGTGTGGACGCCTTGAGCTACGGCGACGACTTCCAGTACTACTGGAAGTACCAAGACCTGAACCAGGGTAGCAACGGCGCAAACGTGGGTTACGAGCCTGCTTTGACCGGTACGCAAACCACGCCTACGCCTTACCAAGTTGACATTGTTGACCCAGCCAACGCACCAACTTCCCACAAGAAGATGACCGTGTTGACCACCGATGTCCACGCTGGAAGCTACTTCAACCCGCAAGGCTTCTTTGACCGACAGATGACCTACTACAGCCACTCTGACGAATACTTCTTTGAATTCGACACCTCGAGCTGCGGTACTGGCTCTTCGTCCTGTTTCTACACCGGAACCAGCACCTTCTACGGAAACTGGTTGGCTCGTGGTAACACGGCTCCTGCCTACGGTTATTACGGCATGAACAGCGGTTCGAACAAGTTCAACCAGAACCTTTGGAACAACAACGGTGATGGCTACTTGTGGATCAGTGCAAAGAACGGCCCAAGCATGAACTTGATTTTCGTCTACAACAGCGCCAAGAACGCATGGGCTACCGTCGGTGTTGACACCCAAACCGGTATCGACACGCCACTCACCGGTGGCAACAGCGCTACGGCCAGTGTCTCCTATGGATACTCGCAAGCCTACAAGTTCGCCATCCCCGGCGACATCACCGGTAGTTTCGGTACGTTCTCGTTCAACGCAACGCAGACCACCACGACCGCCAACCGATTGTGTGTCACCACCAACGGATGGTACTACTTCTACCGGTCCATCAGCACGGACCGCTGTACCTCGGCTTACTACATGATCTACGGTTCCACTTCCTCCTACCGATGGAGTGGTTTCGCTCTCGGCTCCGGCTACTATGGCCGTCAAGCCAGCACGGGCGACATCACCTACAAGGTCGGAAACGTGGCACCAACGCCTGACACCTTCAAGCCTGAGATGATTCACAGCTCCATGCAAGACTCGCACGCCAAGCAGCGCACGGTCTCGGTCACCATCATTGATGGTGGCGACCCTGCATCCGGTTTGAACGTGAGCAGTGCCGCCGGTACTGGTCCGACCCTCTACCACCGTATCACCCCTGATGGCGGTACGGCAGGTAGCTGGACGTCAACGGCTATGTCCCAAGAAGCCGGCAAGACCCGTGCACAATGTGCACTGGCTGCTTGTACTTGGAGTGCCGACATCGAAGACTTGGAAGTCAACGACACGGTCGAGTATTACTTCAAGTCTCAAGACGTTTCAACGGTTTCTGCTGGAATCAACACCAACACCTCTTCGACGTACTCCTTTGAGCGAGGCGACCCGAACAAGGTGTTCGTCGTTGAATGGCGAGACATGGCTTACTACACCTACGGACAACTCTGTACGGTCCAAGCCTTGTTCTACGACGTGACCAACGAGATTGAATACAAGTACGACAGCAACTGCCGTACCACCTACAATTCTTGGTCGATCGGCTACATGGACCAAACCCGTCAGAAGGGTGCGAGCATCGCTCACTCCTCTTCCACCAGCTTCAACACCAACCCAGGGCACATCCCTACGACGTCGAACTTCCGTATCTCTACGAGTTCCACTTCGCACGCATGGGAGTCCTTCGACAAGGGATTGGTGGAAGTCACCAACGCTGACACAGCGATGACGGGCACCTCCAACGGCCGACCTTACCTCTACTACTGCATCTCTTCCTACTACTGGAACACCTACAAGGCTCGCTGCAACGCGAACATTGACATCCCTGCTGGATTTGAGTTCGATTACTTCGGAACAACCTACGACGGCGACGACTCCAACGACCGTATCCAACTCAGCCGCCAAGGCTCGATGTACTTCATCAGCAACGGTAACACCAACGTTGAGCGCAACCTCTGGACGTACCACCAGCCTGCTCTGCCATACTCTGGCAGCTCGCTATCACGCCCAGGTACCATCGCTCCGTTCTGGACCGGCTACAACCAGTACTACTGCTACACGACCTCCAGTCAGGATTGTTCCGTCTACTACCGCGTGATGCCTTACGAAGGCAAGGGAACCGATGTCACGGCTGACATCACGTCCGACCCAGTGTGGGACATGACCGACAGCCCAATTCGCATCAACCCCTCGAACGATTACCTCGTCGTCTCTTCCGATTTGACCATCAAGCCTGGTGTTCAAATCGAAATTGCTGCAGGCAAGGGAATCTCCTTTGACGGTGCGTGCACCAAGATGACGGCCCTCGGAAATGCCTCCCACCCAATCAACATCACCGGCATGAACGGTGGCGACTGGACTGGTATGGCCTTCACCGACGACTGTACGACCGCAAGTGGTACAGATGACCGACATCAATTCAGCCACGTGAACTTCAACAACACCGACGATGCCGTGTTCCGCTCTGGTAGCCGACACGATGGATCCGGTCCATCTTGTGGAAGTGCAACAGCTGACTGTAACACGGGCAACTACACCATGAGCGATGTCACCTTCACCAACGTTGGTGCTGTGTTCACGCACGGTAGCGGCCAAGGTACAGTGGTGACCATGCAGGACTTCTCAATCGACGGTGTCGACGAAGCTTGTTTCAACTTCCCTGAAAACTCAATTGCGACGCTCAAGGAAGGGACCATCAAGAACTGTAACACCGACGGTGAAACATGGGGCGGTACCATTGTGAACTACCCCGGTTCCACTGCAGGTGCTCTCCACGCAGAGAACTTGACGGTCGAGAACTCCTACGTGAACTTCATCGATGTTGACTTGCAAGATGTCACTGTTTCCAACGTCTCGGTCACCAACCCATCGGCTCAAACCGGTGTGGCCATTGACTCGATGTTCGGAACCAACTCCAACGTTGTGCTGAACAATGTCGATGTGGACAGCTACGCCAACTCTGGTATCAACGCCATGGGCAGCATCCAAATGACGGATGTTGACTTCGGCAGTGCTGACTTGTGGCTCATCCCCGGTGGATGGTCCCAAACCGGAAACGGTCCATCCAGTTCCAGCGCCGTGTTTGACACGGTCACCGCTGGAGACATCACCATGCAGCGTATGCACCCTGGTACCTTTACCGACATCACTGCAGAAGATGTGTCGATGAGTGGTTCATCCATTGTCACCGAAACGTTGTCCATGGACAACTGGGACATTGACGCCTTTACGGTCTCTGGCTGTGGCTGGTCGATGGTTATCGACAGCCCGTCCTTTGAATCGTTCAAGAGCAGCTGTTCCAGTTCCTCGGCAAAGAACCAGATTTCCATCAGCGATGCAACCATTGCTCACGGTGCCAGTTCTGCTCACGTCATTGACGGACGAAACTCCCACATCACGCTGGGTGAATCCACCGTCTCCAGTACGAGCGTTAGCAGCGGTACAACCGAACTTGCAAAGGCTCGCTCTGGAACCAATGTGGTTCTGATCGACGTCGCCCTCAACGGCAACGACTGTTCGGACTCCAGTGGCGATACCAGCAACTGTGCTTACGATGTTTCATCGTCCAGCTCGAACCCATCAATGGTGTACTTCGGTGGCCTTGCAAACGCATCGGTCTACCGTCTTGCTAACCAAGGTGGAACTCAAGTCAAGGTGTACAAGGCAGACCACACCATCACGGCCTCACTCCTTGACAGCAGCATGAACGAATTGTTTGAAATCGGAAGCCACACCACGGACGCTAACGGCAACACCAGCGTTTGGGTTGTTGTGGGAGACAGCGACGGTACGACCTACGAAGACCACGTTATCCGTGCCTTCGGTACGGCCGGTCAAAACGAGACCTACCCCGATGACTACCCCGATGCGACCTTGGCTAGCGACTGGTACCCAACCAACGGATACACCTGGGGTACACACCTCGACATGCTCTTGGAGCCCGCTCCAATCGTGTTCAACGATCCTACCTTGAACTGTTACAAGTTGATCAACGACCCAGCGTACTCCAACCTCAGCGCTAACTACAACGCAGCTACGAGCACCTTTACGTTTGACGACACCTCCATTACGGTCTCGGCAGACATCATGCTTGACACCTGTGGATTTGAGTTGCAGGGTGGTTCGCTCCGTGTGCTCAGCACGGCGACATCATCTCCGGTCATCACCATCAAGGACACCGGTTTCCTCACCGCTAACAACGACGGTACCTCCGGAAGCCCTGCTTCCATCCGTGCTGTTTCGTCAACTTACGGACTGCACATGGACATCCAGAACGGTGGTACGCTGACACTTGACAACGCCAACATGCGAGACATCGCTTGGGACACGACCACTGAATCAGCGCTCTACATCGGCAACGGTGCTACGCTGAACATGATGGACTCGGCTACCATCTTCGGTTCGTCTGCATCTGCTGACGAAATGTCGACGGTCAAGATTCAAGGCGGCTCTGCAAGCATTGATTCATCCAGCATCATCAACACCGGTCAAACCGGTACGGCGATCTGGATCGAAAACTCCGGTGCAACGCTCTCTGACATCATTGTCAAGAACGCTGCAATTGGTATCCAAAGCTACAACGGCGCCCCTCAAGTCGATGGCTTCACGTCAACCGGCAACACCGTTGGTATCAACGCCTACGGTGGCATGTCGTTGCCGACCATCTACCGAAGTACGTCCCTCTCTGGCGCAGCCACTGGTTGGACCACCTACAAGATTGACCTGTCCACCTACTTGGGCACGGGCAACTATCTGCAGGTTGGTGCGAACTCAGTCTATGCCGGTGGAAACGCTCACCCAAGCTACAACTATGCTACGAGCAAGTACTACTTCATCACCGACCGAATGAACATCATGTTCGAGGACGATGCTGGCAATGAATGGAACATCACCGATAGCGGCCAAGAAGGATACTATCCATACGGTTCCAACGACCCAGCGGTCACCGCAGGAACGCACACCTACAACGGTGGAAGCGGTGGTGCACCGTCCTGGCACTGCAACTACTACGGCTACGATTACGGTCCAAACTACGCTAGCTATGACGGCTACTTCTACTACTTCTACCGCTACTGGCTCAGCCAAAACGTCGGCTTCCCCGACTACTACGAAGCACCAGACGAGTTCGGCTTTGATTGGGAGGCTACGGATAACAGTCCAACGGGCAATTTCCAGTCCCGCTACCCATACAAGTACTGGGGTGCTTACTCCCCGTCCTTCTACTTCAACGGTGTTTACGCACCACCTGAAGGCAGCAACGGACAGCCCTCATCTGGACCGGGTCAGCCCGGAAACGTTGGAAACCCACCTAGCTACGCTTCAGGTGGATACCCCAACAACTACGGTATCTGTCAAGACTACGCCTACACCTACTACATGAACAGCGGCGACAGCGCTCGAATGACCTTCCCGGTTGTTGACATCTCTGCCGCTACGGCTAACGGCGGAAACATCTCGAAGGTCTACCTTTGGATGGACGTCCTCCACCGTGGTGCTGACAACTACCAGGACCGATACGACTTCGTCGCTCGCTCCGGCAACGATGCCAGCGACCTTGGAGACTACGTCCGTGAATCTGGTACGCCTCTCTTCAAGGAAGGTACCATCACGGGAGCCGACACCGGTATTGAGATCGGCGGCGCTTTCGCTGCTGGACACTTCGAAGACATCGATGTTGTCGGACCCTCTCAGGCGGGTATGGAAGTTGTTGGCCAGGCCTCAGCTTCCGCAAACCGATTGAACGTTTCAGACGGCAACTACGGTGTGCTTGTTTCCAACACAGCATCGGGTCAAGTTGACTTTGAGAACATTGATTTGGAAAACCAACTCGTTGCTGGTATCTACTACCAGACCGACCTTGGTGGCGACCTAACGGGAACCTTCACGGGTTCCGCTGGACCTGCGTTTAAGTATGCTTCACGCACCTCTGCAACCGTAGAGTTGGCGAACATGAACATCGAAAACAACGCCGTGGGTATTGAAAGCGCCGGTAGCGGTGATTTCATCCTGACCGATGTCGTCATGTCCAACACCAAGGATGTGGTGATCAGCGGTTCCTCCGAGATGGAATTCATCGAAGGTTCAATTGACACCAATACGGTGGAAGTCACAGGAACAGGTCTGTTCTCTCGACTGCGTCAAGTTGACATCACCTTGCAGGCTAACGTCTCTGGTGTTTCTGAAGATGTGGACGGAACAACGGTGATTCTGAAGGACGCCGATGGTACGGTGACCGGCATGGCCGACACCGACTCCAACGGTGTTGCCAACGACATCACCTTCGTCACCCAAACCGTTGACAGTGGCTCTTGTTCCAGCATCTGTACCAAGAACTTGAACGGCTACGAAGCAGTTGCCTCCGCAACCATTGCGTATTCGTGGACCAACAGTGGTAACAACGAAGCGGACTTCCGATACGTCTTCCACACCATGAGTCTCACGGACACCGCTGGCAACAGCGATACCGTGTACCTCGAAGACGAGTTTACCGCCCGTATCTGCTACACCTCAACAGCTTACATCAAGCAGGATCGCTGTGCAAGTGGCCTGTCCTCCTCGGGCAGCCGTACGTTCAGCAACGGTTTGGTTGAGTACGGATACCTCCGAAGCCACAGTGGAAACGACCTTGCTGGCGAGACCGTCATGATGGACGCTCCATTCATGTACCTCTCACAAGGCAAGCACAACTGGAACGGAAGCACCTGGATTTCCACCGCTTCCTACGACTTTGAAGGCAACAACCGTATGTATCCATACTATCAGGGTGAGTCCTCACTCTACATGCACGATGCAACTGTCACCGCCGTTGCTGTTTCGAGTGCTGGCGTGCCTCAAGGTTTCACCATTGGCTACCGCTACTACTCGCTCAACCTTGACATGGACAACACCACCATCTCCGGTGTTTCGAACGTCATTGGTGCTATGGGCTACGGCTACTACAACCAATACGAGTTGGACTTCTTCAAGTTGACAAACAACACGTTCGTCCACTTCAAGGGCTACACCGAACTCAACAACGCCATCAACTACAACGACATCTGTGTCATCATGAACGGTGGCGACGGCAACTTCGTTGACAGCAACACCTTCGTTGACTGTGGCGTTGGTATCATGAACGAACGTTCTCCATACTACTACAGCCACAGCACCAGTGAGATCGGAGCAGACAACGTGACCATCACCAACAACGTCTTCGAAGACGGTGGTGAAATCGCCGATGTTTGGTTCTACAACTCGAACGAAGTTCAGGGTGCAACCATCACTGACAACGAGTTCAACCCATCCAATGGACACGCAGTGGCCATCTACAACGGAAAGACTCAGGATGTTTTGATTCAGGACAACACGGTCGTGGGCGGCGATGACGCCTTCTACCTCAACCGTGTGGCTGACTTCACCATTGACGGCAACGACATTGGCGGTATCAGTGATGACACCTCAACGGGTGTCTACGTCTTCCGAGGCAGTGGAAACATCACCAACAACGTCCTCACGGACGCTGACGGTGGTATGTATCTCGACAGCATGGAAGCTCCACCATCACCGACCAATTCACTCTGTTCAATTGGCAGCAGCGATTACCGCCGCACCACCAGTTGTACGTGGACCCTTGCCGCCGGCAAGACCGCCGCCTTGAACCTCGGTACCGACAGCTGGGGCTACGAAATCAGCATCGAAGTCACCAAGCCAGACGGCACCAAGGACACGTGGCCAACCTACTCGTTCAACAGCAACGCAGAGTACAGCCCTCTCCGAACCTATTCGGATGCTGGAAGCTACAGCCTTGTGGTTTCTGACTCGTGGGGCGACGGTGGTGCAACGATTAGCGTCGTTGAATCCTCCGGCGGCAGTGGTTCTTACCTCGGACCTGATGTCAGTGGCAACACCATTGGCCTGTCCTCTGGTCGAACCTCCCCGAACGCTGTTGGTATCACGGCCACCTCGTGTGACTCGGTGACCATCCAGTCCGGCACCAACACCATCAACCTCGGCGACAACGCCATCATCATCGAAGACTGCGACTTCAGCGACGTNGGNTCCACCATNACNGGTGATGNCCTCTCGTCCACGGTCGGTATCCTCGGCGACGACACCAACACGGTNNTGACNCTCAACGGNACNGACNTCAGNGGCTNCGCCACNGGTGTTAGCAAGGAAAACGGNGANCTGTTCATGNTNGGCGGTGCTTCNCTCGCNGGNAGCGANTACGNTGTNTNNGNNGAAGACACCTACGTTGTGGCNATTGACGCTCANGTTGACGGCGGTNCCACCGGTACCGGTCTCCANGTGGTCAGCAGCCCAGATGTTTGGGTCTACCCAATGGACGCTTCGGGCCTCATCGGTATGTACGTTGAAGACACTCCGTTCCGCTGGGACGGTGGTGTTGTTGACGCCACCACCGCTTTGTCTGTGGTCGATGCTACCGGTAGCGTTGAGAACATGACCTGGGCCGACGCCACCACGCAAGTGAACGCTGGCAACAACGCCCACATCACCTCGATCGGCAACACGCTGGACTCCAGCAAGATTGCCGTTGCTACCTCGGCTGTCATCGACGAAGCCAACCTCATGAGCATTGAGTCCACCCACTTGGGTACGGCTCCATCCAGCGAGGTTGCTCTTCTCTTGATGTCCACTGATGACGAGCGTGCTTCCTATGTTTCAACCTCCTTCCAGCCCGAGGCCATGACGGTCGACGGCTCGGATGAAGACTGGAACGGCGGCAACGCCCTCAACCCATCCGGCTTCGCTATGCCTGGTGTGATGAGCGGCGACGGTACGGATGACTTCCTAGCAACCTANATCGAAGGCGACGGTATCTACTTCGGAATGACCAACACCGACCTGTCCAACTCGGACGTGTTGATTTACCTCAACACCGGTAGCGGTGGTTCCGATGTCGGCTACAACGGTCTCGGTGGTGCACACGACCTACCGTTCAGCGCCAACTACGTGTTGTGGGCTGACAGCGAAGGTTCCTACGACCTCTACAGCTACGGTTTCCTCGGATGGAGNCCATCCTCTCTGAGCACAGCCAACGTCGATGTGGACTTCTCCACCTCGCTTGCTGAGTTCGGCGTCCCATGGAGTCGCATTGGCGGCATGCCAGACGAGATTGACATCGTGGCCATCGTGCAAGGCGAAACCACGGCAGACATCAGTGTGGTCCACCCAACTCAGACCTTGGACAGCTCTGCTACGCTGCAGGACCTTTCCAAGTTCATGACCGTTGAGTTGACCCACGGCGATCTCGCTGACGGCACCTTGACCTCCGAGGTCTTGGTCTACCAGTCCTACAAGGGCAGCACCACGGCCACTGGTCAGAAGAACTACGACTTGATGATCAAGACGCCAGCAGCCTGTGCCTACGACTGGGCAACTGTTGAGGACATCTCCATGGCCACCAACGTCGTCTTTGATGACAGCTACGTGGCAGGAACCGGCGACACGACCAACGTCCAGAGCACCATTGACATCAAGCGTGCATGTCCAGTTATCGACACCGATGGAACGGACACGGCCGACGGTCTTGTGGACTTCAGTCGAGACGAAGACTCAGGTGCCTTCACCTTCAGCCTCACCAACTTGGCTGATGACGTGCAGGACCAAGAGTCCTCCTTGACTTGGACCATGGCTGAGGGCACACAAGTGGCCTTCAACAACGTCGACATGATGGACGCCGTGCTCAACGGTCAGGACGTGACCTTCACGCCAAGAACTGACCAATTCGGTACGCAAGTGTTCTCCTTCGAGGTCACGGACAGCAACGGTCTGAGCGATTCCCACAACATCACCTTCACGGTGAACAACATCAACGACGCTCCAGTCATCTGTAACATCGAGCGCAGCGACTGTATGCCAATCTTCTCCGAAGACGATGGCAACTACAACATCCTCCCAGAAGGATTTGGTACTCACACCAAGTTCTTGGGCGATGTGTCGAACGCTACCCGATCGTACATCCGAGACATGGCCAACGAGCANNCNCCNGNCCGCCAAGTCTACACCTGGTCCGCCAGCGCTGTTGACANGGGCACNTCNGACGNCTGTTCCGCCTTCAGCGTNGACATCNTGAACAACGAACTGGCCATCACTGAAAACACCAACAACGAGTTGGGTGGCAAGTGTACGGTCACGCTCGGNCTNGCTGACGACGGTGCNGAGAACCAAGATGCNGCNTCCTTNGATGTGGTCTTCTCGGTNGCTCCAGTNAACGACGCTCCAGTCATCATGGATTGGAACCGCTCNACGGACACCGTNATGGTCGCTGACAACGGNTCNATCCCCGCNCTCCCATGGTCCATCTCCTTGATGGAAGANGACGAGAACGTGGCGAACTTGACCTACGACCTNTCNGCCATCAAGNCTGACNTNGACCANGANCTNGACGACNTGACCTGGACGGTTGANTCCACNGACCAGTGTGTCTACACGAACTACTTCACCACGACCATCGTCGGTGATGACCTCGTGTTCGACCTCATTGAGGATGCAACCACCAACGCCAACGACTGGGAGATTGACTACCTGAACAACAACGGTATCCACCAGATTGGACCGTCCGGTTCGGAGTACTGTCAGATCCGCTTGGTCCTCCGAGACACACCAACGGCTCCAACCACGCAAGGCGAGTACAACACGTATGTGCCAAACTATGACCAAAGCGTGATGGCCATTGCTGACTACCAGCAAGGTGTGGCTACGAAGGAAATCGGTGTTCGTGTTGAGAACGTCCGTGAGCAGGTGCCAGACTACTTCTTCGACGACGAGGCTGGCTTCAGCTTCAACGGTGTCACCAACGTCATGACCGGAACCTACGTGCCGGTCACCATCGCTGTCAACGGCGGTGGCGACGAAGGACCTTACCGATACGACCACATGCTGGCCATCACCTACCACACGGATGGACATGATGATGTTGAGTTGACTCGCTACTACGCTGTGCCTGACTACGGTGCCAGTGTCAAGTACACCGAGGATGTTTACATCACCAAGGACACCACCCATGTGTGGGTCGAGATGGACGTTGTGACCTGTTTGGCCAACCCCTGCGACATGTCGGTGACCGCTGCAGACCGCTTCCAGGCTGATGAGCCCGGATCGCACTACGCTATCATCAACAACGTGCAGAGCGACGACCCATGGTCCAAGCCCGGTCAATACG
>NZEQ01000016.1 GCA_002689105.1 Verrucomicrobiales bacterium
ACCATCGTCAAGCGGAAATCGAGTTTCCAATCAAGGAAAAAGAACAGCGCTCTTGAACGGGCTCGCACCTGGGCCACGCGCTCCTTGCCCAAGGTTTGATGGCGTTTTCCATCACGGCAGCCTCACTCATGCTTGTGGATGAAGCGCGCACCTTATGGCGGTCCTCTGCTTCGCCAGCCACAGGGGAGTTTCAGAATGGAAGCATGGGATGTCATTGTGCTTGGAGACGGGCCCGCTGCACTTCACGCCGCTGCGGAAGCAGCAAAATCNGGTGCAAGCACCTTGATGATGTCATCAACCGGCTTGGGCAACCCCGGAATGAGTGCACTTGAGGGACTTTCTGCTTCGATTCAAGAATCAAATAACCGCAGTCATCGAGAAGACACCATCCGATGCGGGGCTTTTCTTTGCGACCAAGACATGGTTGCTGAAATCACGTCGGGAGCCATTCGATTCGTTGATTTGCTTGAACGCCGAGGCATGAATTTCCGAAGAGACCAACAAGGCCTTCCCATGGTCAGAAAGGCCCCCGGCCACCAACAACCCCGTACTGCAGATGCTGGGAGCGCNACGGCGCTGGGGCTCCAACAACTCGGTGAAGAGCAATGCATGCGCCACGGCGTCATCCGACGAGGCGATCAGGTTCCTCTGACCCTGGTTCACACNAATCAATCGGTGGAAGGTTTGGTTGCCATTGACATGGTGAACGGGAAGATCATCGGCCTCCAATGCAAAGCGCTCATCATCGCCGACGAAGGTTTTGAGGGCGCTTACTCTTCAGGTGTTGTCGGTCTTGGCATGGACATGGCTTTTCGAACAGGCGTTGCTCTTCGAGACATGGAGTTCATGGCCCATCATCCGCTGACCATCAAAGGCACAAACGTGTTCTTGCCCACGGGACTTCTCCTTGACGGGGCACAACTTCACGAAGCCTCCGGCGCCGCTATTGAAATCGAAGGNCACTCCTCTCTGGACATCACTGCTTCGCTCTCGGCAGCGGTTCAACCTGTATTGGACGCCCGAAACATGGGTCTAAGCGCCTCGTGGTGGGCTTCCCTCTTCAGGCTGGTCAAGCAGCGAACTGGTATTGACATGAACCGTCAAACCGTCCCGCTTGCGCCCACCGTCGGCCACACCATCGGCGGCCTCCCTGTCGATGGAAACGGACGATGCGTTGTTGGAACCTGGGCNCGTTGGTTCACCGGCCTCTACGCTGCTGGTGGCGCCGCCTGTACCGGTCTTCACGGAGCAGCCCCTCTGGCCGGCAACCGTTTGCTTGACGCTCTCGCCTCTGGAACATCCGCAGGAAAGCATGCTGGCGAATGGGTTGCAAGCCGTAAGTTCAGCACCGCCGCCGGTCTTGAAGCAGCGCTTGAAGACGCTGAAGCCGATGTTTCAGCCATGATGGACTCCGACGAAAGCACCCACGTGGTCCGTTGCGGCACGGTGATGGACACCCTCCATAGCGCGTTGGCTTCCACCTCCACGCTCTCCGCAGACTCCATGGGCAGTCTCCAAGCCAAACTTGAACAGCTCAACATTACGGCCGAGTCCCTTCATCTCGACCAGCGCTCACTNATCGCCAANACCAACCTTCTCGAAGTGTTGCGAACGCAAGCCGCTGTTCGGTTGGTCATGGCGTCAGTTCAGAGTGGCATGGCCCGAAAAGAATCGAGAGGTTCCTTTGTTCGTGAGGATTTCCCTGAATCCAACGATGATTTCCTCCACCACATCACGGTTGACCGAGAAGGCAACANCGGGACCTTGGCCATCAAGAAAGGAGCAGGCGGCCACTGGGTTCTTCCTCCACAATGAAGAAAGACATCGGTTCACACCGGTCTGCTATGACCACGCTGTTCGAGAAGATTCTCACCGGCGACATCCCCTCTCATCGCGTGGCAAGCGGNGAAGGCTGGTACGCCTTTCTGGATATTTTTCCCCGTCGAGAAGGCCACACCCTCGTCATCCCCCGCCGCGGCGTCCAACGTTTGGCAGACTTGTCNCCAAAGGAACAAGCCGNCCTCATGGAGGGGGTCACTCGTGTTCAACANGTACTGGGTCAGCGGTTTGAAACCACGGATTTCACCGTCTGCGTCCACGATGGTCCGCTTGCTGGCCAGGAAGTCCCTCACGTCCATGTTCACGTTCTTCCACGAACCGAGAACGATGGCGGTTCCACCCTCATGGCGATGTGGCCAAAAACCAATCTTACCGAACCCGATCATGCTGCTCTCGCCTCGCTTGCATCAAGCCTCCAGGACGTGAAGTGATGGCGAAAATCATCACGGAACAGGAAGAAATGGACCACAACGGCGAAGCCCTGCCCATTCTCTCTGCCTCCGCCAAGAGGATGAAAATTGACAAGCTCCTTAACGCCCCACTCCCAACATATGATTCGTCGGTCCCCGGCTCGTTTCTTTGGACAAAAATTGCGTTCTGGATGTGCCGTCGAGTCTCCAGCGTTCAGTTTAGAACCTCAATCACCTCTACCTTGTCTCCGCTTGAGGTGGGCGGTGCCGGCGCNATGTGTTGCGGTTGGCACACAAACGGCCTGATGGACCCTCTCGGTATTTTCCTCAACCACCCCAAGGAATTCGTCGTGGGGGCTCGCCATGATTTGGTTACGCGGCCTCTTCTGGGTTGGTGGACTCGCCGTCTGGCTGTCCAACCTGTNGTGCGCAAAGCAGAACTTCTCCGGGGCGGTTGCACCGAAGAGGAAGCAATGCACTTGAACGGCCGNTCCCTCNTGGCGNTGTCANGCGGCATTGCCCANGGGTTCGGTTGCGTTCTTTNCCCAGAAGGAACAAGCCACAGTCAATCATCCATGCTCCGTTTCAAAACCGGTCCTATCCGAACGGTGCTGGCCGCTGCTGCCCTGGCCAAAGCCAAGGGCCTCCCTCTCCCTCATCTTGTCCCCGTCGGACTTCATTTTCGNAAACGAGAATTGTTTCGTACCGACAAGTACGTNGAATTCGGNACCCCCATCACCTTGGACGATGAAACGATTCCTGACGAAATGGTCAACGCCGTTCGAGACGGTGGTTGGGTGGAACCTCCGGTGGAAACCGTCCATCAAATCAGGGACGAACTTCAAGCACGCCTTCCGAGCATGACTCCAAACACATCGACGTGGGAAGAACATCGTGCCCTCCATCTCTTGGCTCACGTAAAATCCCGAGCCGAGGGCGAACGCCTTCCCGATTGGCCAGCGGAAGTTCACGCCGCTCGTTCGGTNCGAGATGAGTGGCCGGGCCGAGACCCCATCTTNCCTCCACAACCGTTGACAGGCGAANGATTTGAACAGGCTACCGAGGCCGCAGAATTGCTCGAGGCCCGAGGGTTGGATGGCCGTGACCTCGGTCCGAAAGGACGGGTGTTCCGCCGGGCGAAGTTCAATCGCCTTCCTTCAGCCGTTCTTTCGCTCGTTTTCTTCCTCCTCCTCTTGCCGTTTTCCATCACATCGCTCGGTTTTCAAATCGCCTTGGGACGTTTGCTGGGCGATTCAACCGACGAAGGATTGGATGCAAGGACCAGCTACCAATTTTTGGCGGCCTTTTTCGGCTCCCTCCTCATTTGGCCGGTGGTCGCTTTGGGCTGGACGTTGTTGGTTTGGTTCAATCAAGGTGTCGTCGGTGACCTTCTTGGATGGGCGGACGGGTGGCTGACCCTCGGCACGACCACCTCTTTTGCCGGTCTGCTTACCGTCTACCTGTTTTGCTTCCCCCTCTTCTGGGCGAGTGGAAAATCCTTCGCTGCTGCGTGGGATGTTTGGGCAGACACGAGAAAGGCATGGGTGCGATGGCGGTTCCCTCGTCAGGAAAAATCACGGCTTGAAACTTTGATTTCCGAACTCACTCCGTAAAGGGTGCATTGAAACGGGATGAGGAACTGGAAGGCTACATGACGCCTGATGAGACCGTCGACTTGCTCAAGCGATGGCTCACGGAAGAGCGCCTTCAAGCCAAGGCGCAAAAAGACCCAAGAGCACATGCTCATTTCCTGGTGCGCTATCCAAGTGGGAAGCAGGGCCACATGTTTGCCATTGTCGTCCCCAAAGGCCGAGATTTGGTGGCTGTCTCAAGCATGACGCGGGTCGACGAAGGGCAGCAGAAGGAAATGAAAGACCACATGACCGACGAGGACAGCGACTGGTCGGAGTGGATTCACGAAAGCCGTCTTCATTTGATTCGTACCGGCGTGGATTGGGTGATTCACATGGGGCACGAGGGTGAAAAGAAACCCGGGCCTCTCCAAGCGTTCAATGTCAGCCTTCCCATTTGGTTCGACGGCCTCACAAAGCACGAATTCATGAACAGTCTTCGTCGATTGTGGCTCGCCAAACTTGCGCTGATTCATGAAATCAAGTATTCCTACGGCCCCGGCGTTGGCAAACCCGGTCCAGTGGATGATTGGGCCAAATCCAAGCCGATGAACGACGGCCAACCGGCGGCTGAAGAACCCAGCCCAACGGCTGAAATTGAATTCGATGAGAAGATGTCATTTGGTTCCGGTTTTGACCCCACCGAATGGGCTTAAATTCGCCATTCTTTGGCTCTCAAATGGCTCTTTGTTACGTCGCTGATACTTGTGGCGCAATCGCCCGAAACATGACCGATAGGGGACGCGGTTAAGTATGATTAGAGACTCGAAAAGATGTTGAAGTCCGGGGTATACCTATGAATCAGAAAATCAAATCCGTCAGTCTCGCGTCCATCATGGTCCTTTCCGTGATGTCGTCACTCTTGATCGCCTCCGTGTCGGTGAGCGCCAGCACGGTGGTCATCACCGAAGCCATCCAAATCGTGGACGGNGGAACCTCCTCCGACCAGCAAGCAGCGGTTGGCTCGGACAGTTCCGGNAACGTTCACGTCGTCTGGACTCGCAACAACCTCCANCTGTATTANTCGATGATTTCCCCTCGTGGGGAGACTTTGATCGATGCCACCCAGATCACCAATTCTGGACTTCACAAGATTTGGCATCCTGATCTCGTTGTTGACGAGTACGACCGCATTCACGTGGTCTGGGCCGATAAGGCCGGCCAGCACGCCATCATGTACACCGCTCTCTCGCCATGGGCCGCTCCAATGGACGGCATGGCTTCTGATGACGGGACCATCACGGCCATTGATGATTCCATCATTTCGCGCCGCTCTCAAAACCGAGATTGGCCCGCCCTCGACATTGACAGCCAAAACAACGTTCACATCGTGTGGCAAGACAACTATGACGAACTTGGCCGATTTTTCAACCAGCCCCAAATCTACTACTCCATGATTCAACCTGACATTGGCTCCGGGGCCATCGTCACGCTGTTCGATGACACCCTTTTGACGCCCATCATCGGGCACAAAGGGCACCCCGATGTCGTGGTTGATGCGAACGACTACGTCCAAATTGCTTGGGACGACACCCGNGGTGGTAAGGTCGAGTTGGCCTTCATCGTTGACACGTCCGGTTCCATGTATTCAGAATGGGCCGACATTTGCACCGTGATTTACGGCGGTAACTTCGCCTCTGGNCCCTATTTCCAAGGCATCAAACCCATGCTCGAAGAAGGCAACATGACCGTTTACGAGACCATCTACGGTTTGGGCAACACCCTCCCCGGTGCAGCCAGCTCAGGAAACTGTCAGGGCTACAACAAGAACACCGGCCCGCGAACCACGCCGCTCGGCCAAACGCCAGGTGATGACTCCGGTGGTATCCGTAAACTCCCTGGCACCATCTACAACGGCAACACCTATTCTGGCTACTCTGGTGAAGACTGGGGCCCCGGTTCAAACTGGGCCTGTCTCTCCTGGAAGGACTCCGCTGGAAACGTTCCCGGAAACCCACCTACTCAATCGGACCACCGATGGAACCCCAACGCCACCAAGATCGTCATCCCTGTTTCCGACGAAGGACCCAAGGACGGCGACCCGTCCCAACAAGCCGATGACAAAGCAGCCATCCAGGAAGCTCACGACAACTGTTTGTTGGCTGGCGTCATTCCCGTTGGCCTGTACGGCCAAGGCTATGGCGGCGCTGGAAACATCCAGTCGCACTTCATGGACCTCGTCCAGTGTCCCAACGGCATCGTTTCGACCCAAACCCGAAACTGTCCAGGGAACACCCTGGCCAACACCGATGCGGGTGGCCAAGCCTACGAATTCCCATCTGGCAGCGGTACCAACCAAATGGCCCTCCTCGTTGAAGCCATGGTCTACATCTCGACCAACAACTCTCGTGAAATCTACATGTCCGTGCTTGACCCCTATGCCAAGATGAACAACGACCCAAGTTTCACACCNGGGTTGCCTGGCCACTCCTCGCAGGGCGGCGGCTACACGGAAGACACCGGTGCAGGCGCTGACGGCCACTTGGTCGTCGTGAACGACACCCGTGTCACCATCGACGACGCCTACTCGTTCCACCCCTCCATCGGCGTGGACCAACAAGGCAACACGCACATCGCTTGGATGGACGGACGAGACTACGGTTTCGAGAAGGACGTCAACTACGAAGTCTACTACACGAAACTCCGCCTGCAAGGNGCTGGTGCTTGGGACGGTGCTGAAGAAGGCCTTTCCACCTACGCCATCAAGAAGATCAACGACACGCCCATTTCCAATGTTGAAGGAAAGAACGGGCTGCCTCCTGCTTCACCTTACGCCGGAAACTCCGTCTTCCCGTCCTTGTTGACGGACAAGCAAAACAATGTCCACATCGCATGGGTCGATTCTGGAAACATCTCGGCCAACGAAGAAGTCCTCTACACCCGATTGAACCAGACTGATTTGACCGGCGACGGTTTGACCGCACTCGACCCGTGGGAGGCCGTTTCTGTAACAACATGGAATTCGAATAAACTGGGTCCGAACAGCGGCAGGCAACCGGCGATTGGTATGCCTCCGGCGTTCTCCAACGATCTTGGAAGCGGCGCTCACATCGCGTGGTCGGACACCAACAAGTGCGGTGATGAGGGCAATAACAACCGGTTCACCGTCTGTTATTCTCACGTGCTGACGGGCCAAGTCGACGTTGACTTCGACGAGGGTGAAACCTTCTACCACGTCATTGAACCCGGCCAGCAAACCATCTACAACATGACCATGAACAACTCGACCCCTGGTCCAAAGGATTTGGTCGCAGACACCTACGGCCTGAACATAACCGGCGTTCCAATGAACTGGACGGCCAACCTCTACTTTGCCTCGAACCACTCGAGCATCTTCCCCGACACCCCGATTTTCCTCGAAGGTGGCGAAGACATCCGCTTCTACATGCGAGTGCAAGCGCCGTCCATCTACCAAGCCAACGGTGATGAATTGGCTGAGATTCGTGTTACGGCCCAGTCATACAAGGACCCAGCCATTCAAAACGACCTCATCACGCTGACGTTGATGGACGTTGTTCACGGCATCAACCTCGACACTTCGCACAGCATGGCTGATATTGAGCAGGGTGACACCGCCATCTTTTCGATCACCATCACCAACACAGGTAACGTGCACGATGCGTTTGTCTTCTGGGATCCAAACAGTCTCGAAGGGCAGCAGGAATGGTTGCTTCCGTTCGGTTGGCAAGTGAACTTCCCGATTCGGGTTGAACTTGACCCGGGTCAATCGGTCACCAAGAACCTCGAAGTGTTTGTTCCAACATCGGAAGACCCCGGCGCCTTCGTGATTTACGTGAAGGGTTGGTCTGAGGGAGAACCCATCAAGTCGGTGGAGAAAGGTACCTACGACATTCTCGAACTCGGCGTGTTTGTGTCCATTCGTTCGACTGGAAACATCGTCTTTGCCGTCGATGACCGCTCAGAACAGATCAAGCCAGGAGAGTGTGCTTCCTACGACATCAACGTCACCAAGAACTTCGACTCCGGTGAACTCGTGTTCGCCACCCCTGGTGCTCCCGAGGCTAAACCCGACGGCGTGGCCATGGACGCATGGCGCCAAGAAAACTGGCTGGTCATGGTTGACTTCGCCAATGCAACCGGTTCCGCTGATGCAGGCGACGGCCTTGGCGACCCCATCGCCTGGACCATCCCCGGCGCGGCAGAGAAAATCACCAAGCGCGTTACAGTCCACGTTTGTGCTCCAAACAATGCCACGGCAGGTCTCGGCCCCGCCATCACTCTGAAGGGCTACTTGGACGGTTATCCACGTATTTCCGACTCCGCCATCCTCTCGACCAATGTTGAACACGTGTTCGACCTTGATGCTGGTGTGGACCCCGAGGTTGGGACCTCCTTGAACGTGAATCCAGGCGACAAGATTTCCCTGCCAATCACGGGGACCAACGACGGCAACGGTCCGGACCGCTTCGACTTCCGTCTCGCCCGGGTCACCGATGCGTTCGGCGTCGATGTCATTTGGGATATTGAGATTCCACGAGACACGCTGCAAGAACTCTCGCCACACACTTACCAGGCCTTTGACGTCACCATGAACGTCCCCAACCGCGTCCCAGCGGGCGAATACACCGTGGTCTTGCAAGCCTTCTCAGAGGAGGTTTATCCAGACGCAAGCGGCCGTGAAACGAGAATCCGAGACACCATCGTTCTGGCGGTGACCGTTGACGAATTCCATGACATGCAGATTTCGATGGATCCAACCGTTGACAACGCTGTGAAAACTTCTGCGCCAGGAAAGATCGTACGCTTCACGTTCAACGTGACCAACAACGGAAACATTGCCGATGTTCCAACCCTGAACAACCACACGGCTACTCGAGACGGGGATTCACTCCTCTGGTCCGAGTTGCCCGGTATGGGCGCCCTTAGCTCGTGGGATGTTGATTGGTTCATCATGCGCCAAGTGAGTGCGGAACTCGTCGTCGAAGAAGCATGTATGAACATGCTATCCACGGCCTCATCGTTCCCAGAAGACGCTTGTATCTACCTTGAAGACATTGACGAATGGCGTCTCCCAGAAATGGCTCCGTATGAAACCATCACCACCGTCGCTGCGGTTAAGATTGGCACCGATGCCATCCTTGACACCCGAAGCATCGGCCTGAAAGTCGTTTCAATGTACGGTGATATGGAGAACAACGGCGACCACGATGATTCACCTGAATGGGACGGCGACAACTACGACACCAACGAGTTCATTGTCACCCTTCGTCTGCGTGCGCCGAATCTTGAAATCAAGGAGATCATCATGCCTCCATCCACTTCAAGCGAAGTGGATTCAACGATCCCCATCGGTATTATTCTGCAGAACACCGGTAACGTTCACGCAACCGACATCGAAATCGTGCTTTGCGAATACGATGACCCCAATGATGCTGACATCATGAAGGAGATCCGCGACAACGGTTGCGATGAAGAGCGCGTGGTCATGCGTCAAGTGGTCGGTGCCTTGTTGGCTCCAGACGACACCGAAGACGCCAAGGAGATTGAACTCTACTTGCTCTACCCAGTCACGGCTGGAAGCAAGGGCGTCTACGTCGTTGTCGACCCGATGAACGAAATCGTTGAGTCCGACGAAAAAGACAACGTCAGGCCGATTCCAGAAGCTCTCGAATCCGACAGCCCAATGCTTGACTTGGCTCGAGAAGTGGTTGGAAAGACCGCCTTGCCCTTCGCCGTTATCATGTTGACCATCGCTCTCCTCGGCGTAGTCTACCTGGTGGGCAAGGGCCGACGCGATGAAGTCAACAAGCGACTCGCAGAACAGTCCTCGCTGGTTTCGGTTTTGGCTGATGAAGCCGATAACTGAGAAAGCCTTCACTTGGACCCTGGGCCAAGGTACCAGCGGAGCTCCGTATCGAGCGGGGCGGCGATGACCTGACCGGAACGACGGGCGATTTGCTTTTCAAGACGCGAACGCAAGGTGGTGATGACATCACCAACATTGGCGTGCCCGGCGATCTCTTGCTGCACGAGGGCCGTCAAGTCGATTCTGTTCCCGGTGGCTTCCACCATGGTTTGAATGATGCTTCGTTCTTCATAGGACTCAAAATCAGATTCGACCGCAGCAGAAACGCGCTGACGAACATGCTGGTGCAATGAGATGAGGGCGTCGCGTTGAGCATCCAATTCTTCCAGAACCGAGGCAAGGGTTCGCATGTGCGACAACCCTTCAGCCACAGCGATTTTCTTTCGACCGCTCAAGGATTCAGCAATCGGTACCGAGGCTTCAGGAAGGTTGCTCGACAGTCTCATGGGGCCGCCTGCTGGAAGTTTTCTCTCTTCGCATCGAAACAAATCCGGCCCGATATCAACTTGAATCGACATCGCCCGTTCGACGGCGTAGATGGTTCGTGGGGGCCCACCTTTTTCGGAGGGGACTTTGTTTTTGGAAACCATACCTCCCTTCTCTAATTCTTTGAGGTGTTTGACCACCGCAGGCTGACTTACACCGATTAACTCGGACAACTGCATGGGATAGTGTGGTTCACGCGCCAACCGCTCGAGGATTTGACGGCGGATTTTGTTTTGCAAGAGATACAAGGCCTGATCGAGGTCGGTCATACTTCTCAACTCGAGGTTGGGTAGTGCCCCCTCCTCTATGAACACACCGTCTGTTCACTGCTCGTCCCAATCCTTCCACGCATTGCTTGGCGCAGCGGATTCGGCGGGGCTTGTTTTTCTCGTAGGAGCGGCTGTTTTTCGCTCAACGGCTTGCGGTTCTGCCAGCGGCACCCCTTCGTCCCAAGAGGCGATGGCCGCCGCATTGGCAGCATCTTGAATGGCTTCCTCAGCACTCGTGGTTTGGTATCGTCCGGTCTTGGCGTGTTCTTGAGCCCCTTCAACATCGCCTCGCATCAATGCATAGACCTGTTCGGTGGTCAGCAGCGTGCCGGCCGCAACGTCATTCAAACCGTCAACGAAGGTTTCCGATGGCTGGTGTTCGGCCGTATCGGCGAACGGTGGTGCCACTTTCTGTTGTGTTGGGATGGACGGGTCAGGTTGCTCGAACAGGGTCGGATGGTCAGGATTGATGTCGGTAATGGGAATCAAACGCCCGTCTTCTCCAACCATCATCACCCGAGGACTGCGGCTTGGCTTTGAAGCGAAATACACGATGAGGGCGATGGGTGTGGTCATGATGCCAAGACAGCACATGGCGCCACCAAACAACAGACTTGTTGACTGCATCAAGGTCTCTGGTATCTCGTCCACGGATACGAACCACCCCGTCGTTTCGCTGCAGTCTTCCTCGCAATCCACCAACACAGCGAATTCTCCCGATCCGTTCAAACTCCACGCAGCCCGCTCGACCATGACCGTTCCATCAGCCGTCATGGGTTGCCAGTCGAGGAGACATTTCTTTTGTTCGAGTGCTTCACCGACCATGGTGTCCCCTTCAACACGATAGAGTTGAACCGACAAAGGGACGTCTCCTTCCTCTTGATAGAAACGGTAGCAGGTGTCACTCAATGCATCGGTTCGATAGGTCCCTTCGCCGGTGTAGGCGCCGTGGTGTTGTTCTCGAGGGTCCATCGCTTCGCTGATGGCCGAGGCCTGACTCTGCACCAAGATGGCACCAAGAAGCAGCATCACGCCACCCGAGATGGCAAGGCGAAGCGCCCATGGGGAGCGCTTGGCAGGCTCAGGTGCTTGCATCATGGTCTGCCAGACCCTCTTCCTCCATAAGGCTCGCTGATGGGCTTACGCAAGCCCCAACTCGGCCAATTTTTCCGGTAGATAGGTGTCGGTTACGAAATCCAAACCGTATTTGGCGAGGGATTGTTGCTCGGCCTTTTTGCCAAGTTCAAGCATCATGTTGATCTGTTCTTGCCACCATCCATCCGCAAACCGCGGGTCAGAAAGTTCGGCCTTCAGGGCATCGATATCACGGGTTGAGAGGTCGTCACTTGGCAGGTCATAGGCTTCAATATCCCCGGCGGTGATACCGAGATACGTTGCAGAAGGCGTGGCCAAATATTCCGAAATGTGAGCGGTTTTGATGGCGCCGTAGGCGATGGATGCGAAGATACGGAAGGACCAGGGGTCACCGTCAAGGAAAACCACGACGGGGAGGTCCCATTCTTCGCTCATGCGCTTGAGAATACGCCGGGTTGAACGTGCAGGTTGTCCCTTGAGATGAACCAAACCGCACTTGTAGGCTTCATCAAATCCATTTTCAATCAGACGGTCAAACATACCACCTGTCTCAATGGCCATGATGAAATTGATGTCATGCTCCAACAACTCGATCTTTTCCTCTTCCACGTTGTAGGGGACACCGTAGCCAGAATCACCGACATCGTCTCTGGCGTTGATTCGCATCCATTCGCCTCTTCGGTTGCGTTCGCGTAGGGTCAAATTTCCAATCATTCGAGCGCCGTCTTCTTCAGGCCTCAGTTTGAAGTCCTCACGCAGGCATTTTGTCACGACTTCCAAGTCTTCAGCGAGGTTATTTGACTCGTTTTGGGAAGAGAATTTCCCAAGTCCCCAACCTTCTGAAATGTAATACATCTCTCTCAAGGTGGAGGATTTACCAGCGTCGATCATTTCCTCGATGAATTCAACCACGTGCAAAGCTCGAAGCAATTGTTTGGCAGAACCGAGGCTTGTCGCATCACGAACGGAGCGCTTCTTTCCGTATTTGTAAACGCCCAATTTTTCGTCAAAACCGATGTTGTTCTTGGTACGAACAGGCAACGTCATCGTGGGGGGCTCCCCCTTGACGATTTTGTCGTACATCTCGGTGACGACTTCATGGAGTGCTGCTTTGGTCTCTTCCGGCGTGTGGCTCGCTGACATCAGGCATCACTCCCGTATCCCATCAG
>NZEQ01000004.1 GCA_002689105.1 Verrucomicrobiales bacterium
CTCCCGGTTATGAGCCGGGCGCTCTAACCAACTAAGCTACGGGCCCCAAAGGAGGCTCAATCATGAGCATCATGAACCTTCTTGTCTCAATCAAATTGAGCCAAGGAAGATTGCGAGGGCTTGATCCACTCTCGAACATTTCGTTCCATTTCATCCCGAATGGCCTCGGGAACGAAAATCAAACAGCGTTCATGCGGTTGGGCAAGAGAACGTATGAGGGCCGAATGTTCCGAGGCGTCTCGACCGTCTTCGAGAACGATACCTGCATCGTAGGGAAGGTAACCTCGCTTGCGAATCGTAGCCTGAATCAAATCCAGCTCGGCATCGTAGCCTTGGGCCTCAAGTTGCTCTTGCAGGCGTGGAAGAACGATATCGCACATTTCAACGGTCAAGTGGTCAATCCGGAGGGATTTATGGAAATCTTTCCGAGACAGCAAGCGGTTGGCGTAGCCAGACAAGCGGGCATCCTCATGGCTGGCCCAAGCCGGCAGGGCGACTTTGATGTGAGCATCGTTGAGAAGCACATAGGCTTCGGGAGTAAGTTCGTCGTTCATCAGCATGTGAGAAAGTTCGGAAGAGAGTTCGAGTTGCCCAGCTTGAGCCAAGGTGCGGGCTTGTTCGAGCATGTTCACCAGGTAGGCTTGCGTGAGCATGTTCACCTTGTGGAAGTAGACTTGTTGATACATGTGATATCGCGTCACAAGGTAGGCCTCAATGGCAGGAAGTCCCCAGCGTTTGACGTACATGCGTCCGTCGTCGCCAACGCGCAGTGCACGAATGACTCGAGCGCTGTCAAAACCACCGATTTGCGCGCCCGTGTTGGCTTGGTCTCGAATCATGTAATCCATTCGATCGACGTCCAACTGGCTGCTGACGATTTCTTTCATGAACCGGGGGATGGGCACACCGTCGTGAGCATCGTGGCCGTCCATGAGTGCAAAAAGCCGTCCGAGTCGCTGTTCACCAAGGGTGGCACGAACCGCCTGCCCAATGGCCGTGTTGGGTGATTCAAGGATGTCGCGCCCCCATGCCTCGTGGGAACGGAAGGTGGCGTAGACTCGAGGCGTCTCAAGCAAGTGCGAGTAGGGCGGATGACCGATGTCGTGGAGCAAGGCTGCAAGTTGAACGAGTTCTTCGTCGTCTTTTGACAACAGACCCGGATGCACTTCTTGGAGATGGGCAGCCAGTCGACCGGCCAAATGATAGGCGCCGAGGGAATGAGCAAAACGATTGTGCGTAGCTGCCGGAAACACGTACTCGCAAGTTGACAATTGCTGAATGGAGCGGAGGCGCTGGAATTCAGGCGTATCAATGATGGTTGCATGCGAAGCAGGGACCAAAATATCCCGGTGAATCTCGTCGCGAATCACGCGGTCCCGACCGTTCATGATACCTTGCGGGCTTCTCGGGTCTTTATAGCCCTTCTCGGAAATCACGGGACACCTCACAAAGACAACGCATAAGCGTGTCTTTTGTCAGCCAATGACATGGCGGATGCCGTTAAGGGCCTGATGGACAAAATCACAAACGACGACCCGGAGACCCGAGGTCAGCAATTGTGGGTCATGTTTGCACTCGCGATGTTTCTCGTCGCCACGCTGAATTGGTATGCCTATGTGCGTGAACCCGAAGTGATTGAAGTCCGACAGTTGCTTGAATACAAAAATGAAGTGGTCAAGATTGAAGGCACGCTGATTTCGTGGGTGGAAGACCCCTATGCATCGGGCGATGACCGCGTGGATGCCATCATCGACGACGGCACCGGCGTGGTGGAATCAAGATGGTACCGACCAGGAAACATGCCACCCATCGGCACTACCGTCACCGTCATGGGCGACGTCATCGAATACGACGGACGAATATGGATTCAATCCTTAGGGGCCGGCGCCATGGAATGGACTTCATCCGACCTGCCTGACGTGGAGGTCCTCGCCATTGCCGATATCGCTCAAGACCCTGCTTCCTACGTGGGTGAAGTCATTCAGTTAACGGGATTCATCAGCAAATCCATCACGCCCGACGCCACCTTCACATCGGCCTACCTTGGCGACCATCCGAACTACGGAAATTCAGAACACCAAATGCACCTCATCATTCGCTCGGCGAAGGGAGAATGGATTGAAGCGACCTCAAAGGTGGAAGTCCAAGGCATTCTCACCTACCAACAACGAGACCTAAGGTGGAGTTTGCAAGTCCAAGGTCCGGAGATTCTCGTCGACCGGAACCACATCGTCAACATCCCGCAATTGGACTGGAACGCTGAGGCCACCTGGAGTTATCAGTCGGGCCAAACCGTCACCATGACCGGCGTGTTGACCACAACCTCGGATGATTGGGCGCTGTACGGCCCCAGCGGGACATCCATTTGTGTGTTGCCAACCGACGAAGACCGTCAGGCCGACGCCACCGAATCAATGCACAACACCCTGCAAACCGTCGAAGGCCGATTGTTGTGGTCCGAGACAAAAGCGGGATGGTGCATCGACGCCAACGAAGGAACATCTCCCACCTTGGTAAACCCCGAAACCCCGATCAATTTGCTGGCCATGCTCTCCGCTGATCCAGTCGGCATGGTGGCTGACCCCGACACCACCTACACCCTTTCTGCTTACATCAAGTACGCCGTTGAACCCGGCGTGGAAAACGAAGAAGCTTACTTTGTTGATTCCGCCTCATATTCACCCGGATGGACCACCGTTGCTGTCACCGTGCCCGGCCCGCGTAGCGCCTGGCTTGAGTCCGGGCAGAACATCATCGCCAATGTCTCGGTTGGATGGGACGATGAAGACATGAGAATCCGACTCACCGTTCATGATTACACCCTCGGAGCCGTCCCTTCAGCTCGAACATTACTATGGGACGACGGAGCGACGCAGTGGAGTTATGCGAGGGACCAAAATGTTCTGCTGAACGGACGCGCTGAGTTCACCGATAACCAGTGGCTTCTGTTCCGAGACGGCTCCAACGAATCCGTGGCCCTCAATCTCCAAGGCCAAGCCATCGGCGTGGACGAATATCATGCCAATCAATCCATGACGTGGGCGGGTCGTTTACGCCAAGTGCAAAGCGACGATGGCATGAGTTTGGTCTACACCTTGGACCAAGCCGATGTGCTCGATAGTGACGGTGATGGCTTGGGCGACACGCTCGAACAAAACATCGGTACGTCGACAACATCAGAGGATACCGACGACGACGGCGAGACGGACCGTGAGGAACACGTGAACGGACAGACTTGAGGCGATTTCGTGCTTGAAGGATATTTCTTGGACTTGGCGTGGTTATTGGGCGCCCTGTTCTTTGGCGTGATGCTCGGTTCCCTTACCGGGCTCATCCCCGGTTTCCACGTCAACAACGTGGCCCTCATCCTTCTTGCACTCTCCCCTGCTCTGCTCGATTTGGGCATCCCGCTGGCTTCTGTAGCAGCCATCATTGTCGCCACAGGAACCGTCCACACCTTCCTGAATTACATCCCTTCTGCACTCATCGGAGCACCGGACGGTGACACCGCGCTGTCGCTCCTCCCTGGCCATCGTATGTTGTTGTCAGGAAACGCTGCTCGCGGCGTGGCGTGGTCAGCACGCGGTTCGCAACTGGGTCTGTTTCTTTCGCTGCCGCTCATCGTCCTCGCCCGCATCGCCTTTGGTCCTGAATTGGGCTGGTACGAGGACCTCCGCTCCATTCTTCCCTTTGTGCTGCTGACGATTTCTCTTCTTTTGCTCGCCACCGAGACCACACGACTTGACTGGCCTGTATGGATGCAGAAATTGACCGCGGGCCGTTTTGGTCGAGATTCACGATTCGCTGGATTCCTCGCAGCAACGGCCTTCTTCCTTCTGGCAGGACTCTATGGCTGGGGCGTGTTCACCTTGCCCGCTCGCTCACCTGTGGGCATGCCTGATGCAAGCCTGCTCCTCCCAAGTTTGGCCGGTCTGTTCGGTATTGCCAACTTGCTGGACATTTACGCCACCACCTCCCACCTTCCGCCTCAACGTGAAAATTGGGCCTTGCCACCGGCCCGCCCGCTCATGGTACCGTGCTTCTGGTCAAGTGTTGCTGGAGCCTCCATGGGGGTTCTGCCCGGAATGACGGCCTCGCAAGCCACCGTGTTGGTCATGGGTGGACGAAACCTTGCGGCAAAGGCACAGGGGAAACAGGGCTTTGGGATGGATTGGGAAACACGCCGTCTGACCGAATTGAGCGATGACGAACTTCTTGAAATCGCCAAGGCCGAAGCCGAAGAAGGCGTGGAAGGGCCACAAACCAAGCAGGACCTCGAAATCATCGCCATTCTTTCAGCGGTCAACACGGCGGTCACCGTCATGGTTCTGGGCTTCCTCTACATCATCAGCCGCTCACGGTCCGGCGCCACCTTGGCACTGAAGATGATGTATCCCATCGAAACGTGGTCGTCGCTCGAGCCAACCTCTGATTTCATCCGTCTCTTGGCGGTCACCCTCGCTGCAGGATTGTTGGCCATGCCCATGATGCGCTATGTCGGCATGGGCATGTTGCGGCTCCACGCCGCCATCCCTCTCCAGCAGATGGTCATGGGCGTCATTCTCTTCGTGGTGGCCCTGGTATGGCTTTCAACCGGCTTTGTTGGCATCGGCGTGCTCATCGTCGGCACCATCATCGGACTCTTGCCACCTCGTATCGGCATCCGTCGTTCGCACGGCATGGGCATCATCCTCGTGCCCATCATGATCTACACCTTTGCACAGAAATTCGACAGCTTTGGATTCATTTGAAACTTGGACGTGAAACACATGAAAAACACCCTAACCGCCACCAGCCTGATTCTCTTGTTCCTCCTTTCGCTGGCCTCACCATTGGCCAGCGTGATGCAAGAAAACCAAGACGTAAGCCCAACCTCCGGACGGTCCACCGCCTGCACGGGAGATGTCTGCATCAACGAAGTCATCCCAAACCCCAACGGCCTCGACGCTGGAACCTACCCTGATGGCGAGTGGTTTGAACTCTTCAACAGCGGAACATCCGACGTGGACTTGACGGGTTGGAAGGTGACCACCAGTGCATCCAAAACGCTGGACATCGATTCCAATACCATCGTTGGGTATCAGTCGGGCAACAGTTCCACCTGGACCATCAGCCCCGGTGAATACGTCGTGATTGCTCGAAATGGAGACAACAACTTCTACATGACCAATACGGGCATGAGCATGACCTTGGTCGACAACAACAACAACCTGCACCAAGCCACCTGGGGCACTGTTATCTCTGGAAAGAGCTACGAGCAAGACACCACAAACACCGCTGCGAACTGGGTTCAAACCAACAACCCCACGCCCGGTCAAGTCAATTCGGCAACGGTGAGTAGTAACCTCATTCCTGGCGACCTCATCATAACCGAGGTCATGGCCAATTCTTGGCCATCCTACGACAACGCCTCGTGGCCCGGTGGCGAATGGGTTGAAATTCTGAACACCGGTTCCAGCGATATTGATTTGACGGGTTATACCATTGAAGACGCTGCGGGTAACGTCCTTCCGTTCAACGCATCACATTTGGTCAACGCCTCACAATCGATGCTCATCACTCCAGGTCAACACCGTGTTGTAGCCGTGAACGCCTCCAGCGGCTACGGCGTGTTGAACAACGGCGTGGAGAGTTTGACGCTGAAGTGGCCCAACGGCAGCCGCTCACAGGAAATTTCGTGGTCTTCGACCATCCAAGGTTTCTCGTTGATGGTGGCGACACAACCCAGCGCCCCATGGACCCATGCACCTTACCCCACGCCCGAAGGAATGAACCCCCTGCCTCTGGAACTCATGCCACGTCAAGTTGGAGACGTGCAGATGACCGAGATTTTGTCCAACGCCACGAACGATGGCGAAGCCTTCCCCGACGGCGAGTGGATTGAACTTCACAACACCGGATCCGGCTCCATCGACCTGATGGGTTGGAGCATCATGGACGGTATGGGGAACCTCACGTACCTCGACCCTGGAACCCTTGTGTTCAACGCCACACAAGGCTCAACCGTCATCGACCCCGACGGTCGGCGTTTGGTCCAATTCACGAGTTACACCGAATTGTGGGACAATCACAATCATCTCTTCTTGCGAGACATGACCGAGCAAGTGGTCGACACGGCGGATTACACCACCGATTACGGCGAAGACATGGCGTTGATTCGTGGTAGCAACCCTGCCGATTCCTGGACCCCCGCCGCGTGGAAAACACCCGGTCAGCCAGAACCCGGTTCCATGCCCTCTTCCACCACCATACGCTTCTCTGAAATTCTCCCCGATGCCGTGGGCTCCGACAGCCAGGTTTGGCCCAACGGAGAATGGATTGAATTCTACAATTACGGAACATCAGATGTGGACTTAGCTGGTTGGAAACTGCAAGCCGCCTCTCGGTCGCTCAACCTGCACGAAGCCAACATGCCTCTCCAAGACAACACCATCGTACGGGCCGGTCATGCGGTTCTCGTCGCTTTGAACGGGACCAGCAGTTTCTACCTGAAGCACACTTCCTCGGACTCCATCGGCCTCGTCGATGCAGCCGGCTCCGCCGTGGACACCATTGCGTGGTCGGCTACGGTTGAAGGCGAATCTCTCGTCGCGCCCAACAGCACCCATGGCGGCGTTGGCCCCAATGGAAGCACCGCCACAGGGAACTGGATTTTGTCGGCTTGGGCCACGCCCGGAGAGGTCAACCCGGTTTGGCCAGCCTACACCGATTCAACCGAACTCGCCATCACGGAAGTCTTGCCCTATTGCAACGACGATTCCATCGAACCAACCGAGGACTGGGTTGAAGTCCACAATCAAGGAACCACACCGCTGAACATCAGCCGCTGGTCTGTCCTCACTGCAGATGGTGACCGACGATTCATGCGCTTGGACAGCATGTGGGCCGATGAGGGGCAGACTGCGAAAGTTGTCCTCCAACCGGATGAGCGAGCCGTGTTCATCATGGACGAGTACATCCTCACTGGATTGGGTGATGCGTTCGAACTTCTCCACCCCGACGGAGACGCTGTGACCAGCGCTGCTTGGGTGGTTGTCACCGACTGTCAAACCCTGATGCCGGGCGACCACAGCAGCGATGACTGGCAGCACACCTTGTGGCCAACGCCAGGCTTACCAGAACCCGAACCTTCCAGCTTCGCCACCAAGGAAGACATCCGTTTCACCCGTTTCATGCCCTCGGGCTCGACCGACATCTCCAACGATATGGAATTCATTGAAGTGGCCAACCAGGGCGATAAGTTGGCCGTGCTCAACGGTTGGACCCTACGCACCACCACCGGTGCCACGAGTATGTACAACGCCACCATCACGAACCTCATGATTCAACCCGGCACCTCAACGCTTCTGGCCAACGACGCCGATGCAGTGGGTGTCTACGAAGACGGAAACGTCGTGGACGTGGACGGGGCCCTCGACCGAAATTTCTACTTCCCCAACTCGGGGGCTGCCCTACAATTGTTCGACGCCAGCGGGGCGGAGGTTGACACCCTTGTCTACGGCAACGGACCTGTTTCCGTCTCAGGATGGAGCGGCATTGCCTTGGCAGAACCCCTGTCCAATCTTGACAATTTGATCTACCTCCGTGGCAGCGGATGCGGCGACACACCCGACACAAACACGGTGGTTGATTGGCACGAGCAGTGGAGTCGTCTTGGCGGCAGCACCTTCTGTTTCGACACAACGACGTCCTCGAGCGGCACCATCACACCCCTCATCGGTCCCGAACATGGCCTCGCCGACCTCTTGGCTTGGATTGACGGAGCGACGACTTCACTTCACGTCCACATGTATTTGCTTCAGGAAGTGCATTTGGTCGAAGCGATGGTCAACGCTCAGAACCGAGGCGTTGATGTGAACGTGGTCCTTGATTATGGAGACAGTTGGTGGCAGCAATTCGACCTTGACACCCAACGCGGGATGGCAACAACCCTCCTCAATGCCGGTGTTGACGTCAAATGGTTTGGCGACACGGGCGAGAATCCCTACGCCTACATCCACAGTAAGGTCGCCGTTCGAGACAACGAGAGCGTTTGGATCGGCTCAGGAAATTGGAAATCATCCTCCCATCCAGAACCGGGCAACCCCGGCAATCGAGACTGGGGTGTCCTCGTTGAAGACGAAGGGCTGGCCACCATGGTGCTCAATCACCTCGCCTTCGATGAAAATGAGGCGAAAGGCCATGTCACGCCCGTTCAGGCCTCCGATGCACCCACCGGTTGGACCATGCCAGAATCGACCGCTATTGTCGGACAAACCGCCACCGGCATTGAAGGCGATTTCGAAGCCACCCTCCTGGTCTGCCCAGACAACTGCATCGACGAACTCGTGAAGGTTCTGGACAGTGCCGATACCGAAATTCTGCTATCGCTACAATACCTCGACATGGACTGGTCGTGGGGCTGGGGCGACAACCCCATTGTGGAAGCGCTTGAAAACGCTGCTCAGCGGGATGTACGCCTGCGTCTCATCATCAACGGCGCCTACCTTGATGAGGACATCCAAAGTGCAGTGGACCGGTTCAACGAAGAGTGGAACTTCACCATGGGCTACGATACTTCCGCCGTCGTGATGAGCAGTGATGATGAAGTCACAAAGCTGCACAACAAAGGCATCATCGTGGACGGCGAGCACGTGCTCGTTTCATCCATCAACTGGGGTGATTCTGCCCTTGTTCGCAACCGGGAGATGGGCTTGCTCCTGTCAAGCCCTTCCGTGGCTCAGGTTTACGCCGACTCGTGGTACGAGGACTGGAACCGCGTGGACAACACCACCGACACCGACCAAGACCGACTGATGGATACCTGGGAGGTCTTGCACGGACTCAACAGAACCCAACGCAGTGTGCTGGGCGATGCCTTGTCCGATGAATCGCTTCTCGACATGGACGATGACGGCCTGACCAACTTTGCCGAACAACTCCACGGAGGCGACCCCAACGTCGCAGATACCGACGGAGATTGTATCCTTGACGGATTGGAAGTGGCCTGGGCTCAAGCGAGTGCTCTCAACACGAGCATGGAGACCATCACCCCCTCGGATGCCATCACCATGTGGGATGCTGACGGCGACGGGGAAAACGACAGCGAAGTGCTTGGTTGCGATTTGGCGGGCGTGGACATCGTGCCCGAAGAGAACAACACTGCGGTCAGCACTGATGACGATGACGATGGTATTCCCAACGAAAGCGACCAGTGCCCCGACACCCCTGCCGAGGTCGCAACGGACACCAACGGTTGTTCCTCTCAACAGCGGGCAGAACTCGTCGAGGACAGTTCAGAAAACACAAGTGGAGAATCCGCCCAATCTTTCTTCATGATGTTGATGATCTTTGCTTTGTTGCTTTCCGGTGGCGCCTACATCGTTCTGCGCGGCATGCGCACGGAATCCGAAGACGTGAAAGACGCCATCAGTGAGGCCGCCTTTGCTGACATTTCCACCACACCTGTGAACAATGAAAACTGGCAACAACCCGTGCTGGACGGCACCGGGCCAAGCAGCGTCACACCGGAGATGTTGGCCCAAGTTCCGGGGTGGACCGCCGAGATGGTTGAGCAATACCTCACCCAAGGATGGACCATGGCCCAGTTGGCTACGTACTATCAAGAACAAGTGGTTCAGCACAGCCCAGAAGAGCAACATTGAAACAGGACCTTGGCGAGAAACCACTGATACCCATGGAGATTCGAAGCAGCAACCCTGTCCTCAATCAAAAATTTTGGAGCAATTTGACCGGAACGGAACAAATGACCATTGACGGAAGCCTTCGCAAGATTGGCTACCTTCTCGGCCTGACGGTCGTGAGCGCCCTCGTCTCTGCCGTGCTTTGTTTGACTGCACTGAACAACGGCAACGGGAGCCTCTACATCTCCGCCTTCATGGGAATTGGATTCATTGGTGGCCTCATCATCGCTATGGTCGTGTTCATCTCTCGGCCAAAGAACCCAGCCGCCCTCATGAGCCTCTATGCCATCTTTGAGGGCATGGCCGTTGGTGCCATGTCGCTCATGCTCGAACTGACGGCGTACAAGGGCATCGCCCTCCAAGCTGTGTTTGGAACCATGGCCATCACGGCCACGATGTACGTGATGTACACCTCTCGCATCATCCGTCCAACGCCAGCGTTCAACAAGGTCATCGGCGGCTTGGTCATCAGCATCATGTTCCTTTACTTGACTTCGTTTTTCCTCGGAACTTTCACAGGCTACGACGTTCCCTTCCTCCACAGCTCAGGCCCCATAGGCATCGGCCTGACCACCTTCATTTTGATCGTGGCTGCTTTGACCCTCATCAGCGACTTCGGATTCATTGAATCTGGCGCTCGCTACGGTGCTCCAAAGAACATGGAGTGGTACGCCGCCTTTGGCATCTTGGTGTCCCTCATTTGGATTTACATCGAAACAATCCGCCTTCTCGCGAAACTCCAAGCCTTCAGGGAATGAAGTTCCATGTCCAGGTCCATCCCATCCATTGATTTCCGATTGGCCACATCAGACGTGGCTGAGGAACAGGCGAGTTTTGTTGAACAAGTCGGTGATGCGCTGAAGGACATCGGTTTCTTCGCCCTCACAAACCATGGCATACCTCGTTCGCTCATTGACGAAACCTATGCGCAATGCGATGCATTTTTTGACCTTGATGAAAAAGAAAAGCGCTCCTATCTCCAACCTGATATTGGCCATCAACGTGGCTACACCGCTTTCGGCGTCGAACATGCCAAGGACAACCCCGCACCCGACCTGAAGGAATTTTGGCAAACCGGTCGTCCATACCCCGACGACGGCACGGTGCCCACTTATCCACGAAACATCTGGCCTACGGGCCACGTTCATGGATTCCAATCCACCACGGAGACGTTGTTTTCCAGCATGGAATCATTGGCACAACACCTTCTCTCCGCTTGCTCTCGCTACCTCGGCAAACCCGAAGACTGGCTGCCAAACATGTCCCATGAAGGTAACACCATCATGCGGATGATTCACTATCCCCCCCTCGATGAAAACACACCCGAGGGTGCGGTGCGTTCAGCGGCCCACGAAGATATCAATTTCATCACGCTGCTTGTAACGGCCACAGCCGACGGATTGGAAGTGATGGACCACGACGGTTCATGGATTCAAGTCCAAGGCGACCAAGACGCCATCATCGTGGACTCCGGCGACATGCTCCAGAATCTCACCAATGGCTTGTTCAAATCCACCACCCACCGCGTGGTGAATCCAAAAGACAGCAACTCACGTCGATATTCCATGCCCATGTTCGTCCACCCCCGAAACGAGATTGACCTGACACCCCACCCAGACTTTGTGGCCATGACGGGCGGGAGCGTTGATTACGCCTCCATTACCGCAGGCGATTACCTGCATCAACGCTTGAAAGAAATCGGTTTGATTTGAGGCCTTGACATGGACCTTGAAGCCCTTATTGACGCCGTGAAGAGCGGCCAGCAACAAAACAGAGGCGATTTGGAAGCCTTTGTCGCCATGGTCGCAGATGGAAGCGTTTCCACCGAGGACGCCACGCGATGGCTCAAGGCTGTTCACCAACACGGCTGCATGGTCGATGACATCGTGGTCTTGACCAACGCCATGATCGACTCCGGTGCTCGATTGTCGTGGCCGAAGGGAGCACCTGTGGTGGACAAGCACAGCACGGGTGGCGTTGGCGACAAAATGTCCCTGATGTTGGCGCCCGCACTGGCTGCAGCCGGTTGCCGAGTACCGATGCTGGCAGGTCGTGGTCTTGGCCACACTGGAGGAACCATCGACAAACTTGAGGCGATTCCAGGGTTCAATTGTGCCCTCTCCCCTGAGGAAATGGTCGCCGCCGTTGAGAGCGTCGGCTGCTGCATTGCGGTCCAAAACGACGCCATCGCCCCTGCTGACGGTGTTCTTTACGCTCTTCGAGACGTCACCGATACCATTGACAGCGTACCGCTCATCACGGCCTCCATCGTCTCAAAGAAAGCAGCAGAGGGCTTGGATGCGCTTGTTTTGGACGTCAAGACCGGTTCAGCGGCCTTCATGCAGACCGTTGAGGAAGCCCGAGCCCTTGCGACCTCCATGGTTAGAACAGCTGAGGGGCTTGGTATCCGGACCCTTGCACAAATCACCTCAATGAGCGAACCTATTGGCACCCACATTGGGAATGCGCTGGAAGTGCTCGGCAGCATCTTGGTTCTGAAGGGCGAAGGTTCGCCTGACACCCGTGAATTGGTGGTTATGCAGGGTGCAGCCTTGCTCTCCATGACCTTTGATGAACTGGACATGGAGGAGGGGCGACGAAAGATGGAGAAGGTCTTGACCAACGGCGACGCATTGGAAGTCTTCCGCAAGATGTGTGTTCAGCAGGGCGTGACTCATGAGGTTGCAGCCAAACTCATCAGGTACCCAGAAAAGGTGTTGGGAACAGCGCCCGAGCAAACCACCGTTCTTGCCCAGCAGGATGGGTTTGCATCTGGTTATGACGCCATGAAGATGGCTCAGCTTGCACGAAGACACGGGGCTGGACGTTTTGCCCTTGAAGATGAAATCGATCCGCTCGTCGGCTTTCTCCTCCAAGCACCAAAAGGCGCGCAAATCAAGAAAAACCAACCGTTGTTCACCTTTTACCACACTCGAGAACTCTCCACTGAAGACCTTCGTGAATTGAAATCCATGGTCACCATCAGCGAAAACAAACCTGACCAAATGCACCGTTTGGTCGAATTGATTGATTCCGCTGAAACGAAGGCGTGATAAAGGGGATGCTTGTCGCCAAGTTTGCCGATTTAGCTTAGCTGGTGGAGCGTGGGACTGTTAATCCCAAGGTCGTGGGTTCGAGCCCCACAATCGGCGTAAATCCAACCTCAGTGCCACGATTTATCGTGGTGGGTTCGAGGTCTACCCGCCAATTCACACCCACGAATGTTCACTCACGGGTGGCGAGCTCAATCGGGCGAGCAGGTGATTCATCGGATGGATAAACGCCCCAGTAGGCTTCCCGAGCTTCTTGATTGACTTGCATGCACAACACCACGTCGCTTGGGCGTTCAGGCATGATTTGTTTGCCGTTCAAGTGCTCGATCATCGGTTGAATATTGGACATGTTCACCACGCCCCATCCGACCTGAGTGCAAGGCGCTACGGGAGAGATGGGCATCGTGCCCGCCGTCGGGTCCCAGGTTGAGAAGGACGGGTACCATGCAGAAAGGTTCAGGGCATTTCGAACGATTGAGTTCGTGATGCCCGCCTCTGAACCAGCGTTGGGATGGCCCTCAGGCCATACGCCGTCAACGAGCATCCCGTTCCGGTCCTCGGTCGATGCTCCAGAACCCATGTCGCCAACTTCATGGCGAAGTTGTTCAAGAACAAAGGAGAGAATTCCTGCGGTTCGGGGCGTTGCGAAGGATGTCCCGGAGGTTTCGTGGTAGCCATCGACATCGTCGTGATTTGGCAAATTCTGGGTCCAATCTGCGGCAATGTCTGGGTAAGAGCCGCTCATCGTCTCTTTTTGGTCGTCGCCTTCTTCTGCGTAGCCGGCGATGCCGATGGACCAAGGTGGACCAGCGGTGGCGTCCTGGACCGCTGGAGACGGCGTGTTATCGGCCGCCCCGGTGTGGATTTTGTTGTTCACGACCACCGTTTCGTAGGTCCCGGTCTCAATACCAGGGACGGGCAGTGAGCCAATGGCACCAAAGGATGTGGTCACGATATCAACGAGCGGCTGATTACCGGCTGCAAGCACCGCCTCGGTTGAGAAACCCTCTACAAAGAAGATGACTGCATCTGGGTTTGCATCCAACACGGCACCGGTCACCGCCGTACCGTGCCCGTCAGAGGGGTCGTCAAGAATGTGAATGTCCGTGCCACCATCGGGTGATGTTCCGATGATTTTCGTGCCTTCAAAGTAAACAATATCCGAGGTGGTGATGGTGTCCCAACAGGATTCTTTGTCAGCATCATAGCGTTCCTGCCACGTGCCCTCAAAACTTGGTGAGCAGGTCTTGGTCACACCAAGTCCACTGAGGAGCCAATCGGGATAGATTTCGTCCGTACGGAAATGGTCGTGGTAAACGTTGATTCCGGTGTCGATGGGGGCCACAACGGAATAGGGCCGCCAATCCGAAGAAGGAGGCTGTCCACTGCTCACCGAGTTCGAAGTCGTATCGTCCTCGCCGAGGATGAGGTTGACGCCCAAGACCAAGCCGATCAGGAGAGCGACCATGAGCAAAGCCATCCCTGCCCGACGCCTTCGCATAACAGCGATGTCATCGGCGACGAGGACGCCAGTGAGGGCCACTTCCACCACATCGACGACGGACATGGAAATTCCTCATCGGGCTTCTTGAAGAAGTTATGCCCGCTGTAGAAATTACTCCCACTCAATGGTACCGGGCGGTTTGTGGGTGATGTCGTACACCACGCGATTCACCGCACCCTTCACCGTGTTGGTAATGCGGGTGCTGATTTTCTGCAAAATTTTGTGAGGGATTTCAGAATAGCGAGCGGACATGCCGTCCATTGATTGAACAGCACGAACAACAACCGTCTCACCGTAAGCACGTACATCCCCGTGGACGCCGACGCTTCGAACGGGGAGGAGGGCTGCAAAATACTGCCATGGAATTTCCATCTCACCACGTTCAGCAGCCGCTTCGAACTCTTCTTCGACGATGGCACAGGCTTCTCTGACAACACCGACCCGCTCGGGCGTCAACTCACCAAGGGTGCGTACGGCCAAACCAGGCCCTGGGAAGGGTTGGCGCTCAGCGACGTTGATGTTGAGGTTGCGGGCGAGTTCACGGACTTCGTCCTTGTAGAGTTCCCGTAGAGGTTCAACCACTTCCAACGTCATGTCTTCCGGCAAGCCACCAACGTTGTGGTGGGACTTGATGGTGTCTCGAACACCGCCACCGGATTCAATCCAATCGGGTGCAATCGTACCTTGAACGAGGTACTTCGCTCCGCACTTTTCCTGTTCGTCCTCAAAAATCCTGATGAACAATTCACCGATGACCTTGCGCTTTTGCTCGGGTTCGGTTACGCCCTTNAGCGCCTCAAAATACCGGTCCGCTGCACGAACCGTGATCAGGTTGATGCCTTGCGCTTCNAGGAGGGCTTCGATTTGTTCGGTCTCGTTCTTTCTCATGAAACCCGTGTCCACGTAAACACAGTGGAGAAGATTTCCAACGGCTTTGTTTGCAATCACGGCCGCCACGGTCGAATCCACGCCTCCCGAGCAAGCGATGATGGCCACATCGTCAATGGTCGCTTTGAGGGATTCAATGCTCTCTGCAATGAATTCCTCAGCGTCAAACATCTCAGGCACCGCCGTTGACTTCCTTGTCCTGAGCCTTTACACGGTCGATTTGGTCAAGCTTGTTCTGCTCAAGCGCAGCGGCATACTTGGCGTTGGAAAGGGCNAGCATCTGGACGGCGAGGTAGCCAGCGTTGTCGCCACGGTCTACACCGACCGTAGCAGCGGGAACGCCCGGAGGAAGTTGGGCGATGGAAAGCAACGAGTCGTAGGGCACACGGCCACCACAGGGAACACCGATGACCGGNTTGGTGGTGAGGGCAGCAACAGCACCGGGAAGGGCAGCGGCCAGACCAGCCATGGCGATGAAGACGGAACAGCCGTCGTCGAGGGCATCACCAACGATTTGCTCAACGAACTTGGGAGAGCGGTGAGCGGAAGCCACGCGGAGTTGATACGGGACATCGAAATGTTCCAAGATTTTCGTACACTTTTGGGCGATGGGGAGGTCAGAGGAAGACCCTAGCAAAATGGTTACATCCATGCCACTTTGCCATCGCGGGTGGTTCTTTATGATGACTGATTCAACCGATGAACNGAAATCCCTCATTCCTCGCTCAAGGACGATGAAGAGGCAGCACGAAATGCGTCAAAATCCACACCCCATTTGGAGATGCCCGGCATGGACAAGACCGGGGCAAGCGGTTCCAGACAGAGGTAGGTTGCATCGCCCTCAACCGANCCGAACATGGTGCAAAGCGCCCCGTCATCAAACGTGANCATGGCCATTCGACCGTTGGTCCATTTGCCCTGTTGAATGACCCATCCGTCCAAGGCACCAAGCGGCAAAGGTGTTTTGACCGGCCAAGGGGTTTGCAATACCGGTGCATTGCAGGAGGAGAGATGGTTCAGACTCACGTACATGGTGGCCACTGAGCCAAACACCAGCCCGTAGGTGACCCACCACCACGCCTCCATGTCCAAGGCCCAAAGAACACCGAGGCTCAAGGCACTGGAGACGAGTGAGCCCAACGCCAGCTGTGTGCGAGGTTCACGAAGCGACGAACGTCGTTGCCCTGCGCCGACTGAGAACGCCAGCACCAGCAAGAGCAGTGCAACGGCTGCAAGGGAGAGTCNGTAGGTTGCGTAGCGCGTGGTAAAGGCGAGCAAGAGCATGAAGCCCACNGGTAAGAGGGCCCAAGAAAACAAAAACAGCGTGATGGTGAAATCTTGTTNCACCTCAGTCGCTGTCCAACCGTCGGGTAGGTCATCCACGGATGTGGCTTAAGCGAGGGTGGGATAATCCTTCCCCATTTCAAGCATCATCATACGGATGACGTAGACAGAGATTCCGTGCAGCATAAACCTCGTCAACCCGGCGCACCGGCGTGGTGATGGGGGCTTCGTGGAGCGCTTCAGGTTCGGTTTTCAACACTTGAGCGAAATGTTCCGCAAAGGTGTCGAGGGTGTCTTTTGACTCGGTTTCTGTAGGCTCGATCATCATGCACTCCGGGACGACCAACGGGAAATAAACGGTCGGTGCCATGTAGCCCCGGTCNAGCAAACCTTTGGCCACGTCCATGGCGGAGACCCCTAGGGCATCCTTTGCCGGTTGCATGGAGAGGGTGAACTCGTGCTTCGCNACATCGGTCTCGGCGCCGTCGACAAAGAGGNGGTCAACACCGGCTTTCTTTGCCTCTCTATGGATGGCGTGTCGGAGGTAATTCGCGTTGAGAACAGCNTGCTCGGACATCGTCTTCANTCCNGAGCCGTACCTTCGGTAGTAGGCCCAACATCGAATAACAGCACCGGCATTTCCGTGCCATTGCTGAACTTTNCCGATGCTGTGTTCGGGTTGCTCCCAGTGATACCAGTGCTCGTCGACCGCCTGGGCCAACTCATCGGCGGTTGGAACACGCCGTGCCGCCAGTGGACCGGGCAAGAACGGCGCAAGGTGAGCCTTCACACCGATAGGACCTGAACCTGGCCCACCCCCACCGTGTGGCTGCGAGAAGGTCTTGTGGAGGTTGAAGTGAACGGCATCAAAGCCCATCAATCCGGGGGAAGTGATGCCAAGAATCGCATTGAAGTTCGCACCGTCGTAATACATCTGCCCGCCCGCTTGATGAACGATTTCACTGGCTGCCTTGATGTCGGCTTCAAACAAGCCAAGGGTGTTTGGATTGGTGATCATCATCGCTGCTGTGGTTTCATCAGCGACAGCGGCCAAGGCCTCCAAATCCATTCGGCCGTCTTCGAGGCTCGGAATCTCAACAATTTCGAATCCTGACATAGCTGCGCTGGCCGGGTTGGTACCGTGGGCAGAATCGGGGACGATGACCTTGGTTCGCTGGTCTTCTCCACGGAGGCGGAAGTATTCCTGGATACAGCGTACGGCGGTGAATTCACCTTGGGCGCCAGCCACCGGCTGAAGAGTGACTTGGTCCATGCCCGCACAGACCTCCAACATGTGCTGCATTTCGTAGAAAATAGACAGTAACCCCTGCAAATGATGTTCAGGTTGATGCGGGTGAATGTCAGCGATTCCCGGCAACTGAGCAATGACCTCGTTCACCCTGGGGTTGTGCTTCATGGTGCAGGAACCGAGTGGGTAGAATCCAGTATCAATACCGAAGTTTCGCTTTGAGAGCCACGTGTAGTGGCGTACCATTTCGGGCTCAGAAAGACGAGGCCAGCGAGCGGATGCTTTGCGAATCAGTCCCTCTGGTACAACCGGCTGAGCGTCGCTTGAAAGGGGTGCAGGTTGGCTATATCCTGTGTTTTCAGCGCCGTTGTGGTTGAACAGATGACTCATGCGTTCACCCCCGAGTGGGACGACCACATCGCCAATTGAGCCGAGAGGGCTTCAATCTCAAGAAGCGTCGTTTGGTCGGTAGCGGTGACCAAGATTTGGTTGGTCGTGCCTTCGTACCAGCGGCCAAGGTCCAAGCCACCGATGATGCCGTTGCTGTCAAGGTAGGCCAAACAGTCTGCTGCAGATCCTTGGACCTCAATGGCAAATTCGTTGAAATGGTGAGCATCATGGACCACCCGAACACCGGGCGTCTTCGACAAAACCTCCTTGGCTTTTTGGCACGCCATCATGTTTCGATGAGCTAAATCGCGCAGCCCGTCCGGACCGAGAAGCGCCATGTGCATCGCNCCCATGAGTGCGATGAGGGTNTCATTGGTGCAGATGTTGGATGTGGCACGATGTCGACGNATGTGNTGTTCACGGGTCGAAAGGGTCAGACAGTAGGCTTCTTTTCCGTCAACGTCAATTGAACGACCGACGATACGACCCGGCATCAATCGGAGGTAAGGCTTGGTGCAAGCGAAGATACCNTANAGNGGGCCACCACCGGTGACGGGGCTTCCCANNGGTTGTCCTTCGCCCACCACAATATCAGCACCGTAATGGCCGGGNGCTTCCACAACACCAAGAGATACAGGTTGAACCCCGACGATGAGCGCCGTGTTGGAGCCGATGATCTCCTTTACCGTGGTCAAACCCTCGTCCAAAACCCCTAACGGGTTGGGTTGCTCAAGATACACGCCGCATGAACCAGCAGCNGCCTTGAGGGCTTCGAGGTCCAAACTTCCNTCTTCCTTGTGNGCGATGAAACGGATATCGATTTCAGCGCCNTGACAATAATTCTGCATGACGGAGAGTTTGTCCGGGGGCGTGAGAGCGGAAACATACACCGTATCGGGTTGACTGGCTTTCCGGTTGTGAACACGAACCGCACAGGTCAAGGCTTCAGCAGCAGCNGTCGAACCGTCGTACAGCGAGAGGTTGGCGATGGGNANACCAACCAGTTCTGAAATGAGGGTTTGGAATTCCCACATGGCCTGCAACATGCCTTGGCTGACCTCGGGTTGATAGGGCGTGTAGGCTGTCAAAAATTCACCACGGGTCACCAGTTGAAACACCGANGCNGGCACATAGTTCCGATACAATCCGGCGCCGAGGAAGGAAGGTCGACTTCCCATGGCCGTGTTGGACCCGAGAAGGCGACGAGCGTCATGAAGAATCTCTTCTTCGGATTGGGGACCTGGCAGTGGAAGTGCGCCTTTGAATCGAACATCGGCGGGAATGTCCGAAAACAAATCTTCCATGGACTGAAGGCCCATTTCCTTCAGCATTTCTGATTCTCGGCCTCGATTGGGTAATTGGTCGACCATGACGAACACACTCCACACGGTTGGGTATGTGAAAATCCATACGCGCTCCGCTCATAATGAATTGCTTCGCTCCACTTGACAAAAGGGAACAGCCTATGACAAGAAAGGCTCTGCGTCAACCATGGTCCGGGTGGCGATGGTGGTGACCAACGCGTGTGCGCCGGACCCCCGGGTGTTGCGTCATGCTCGTTGGATGCAAGAAGCCGGCTACANCGTGACCGTTCATGCCTTTGACCGNGAAGAACAACACCCTCTGAGCGAAAACCATCACGGNGTTCGCATCATGCGATATCGACTCGGCCCGGTTGCCTANGGTGGAACANTNAGCACCTATCGNGGCATACGNCGATTCCAACGAAAGGTGATCCGTACACTGGCAAACGANCCACCGGCGCTGGTGTACTGCCACGATGCCGATACCCTCCGCGTGNGATGCGCCCTCAAGACCTCAAACAACATACCGTTCGTGTTTGACATGCACGACCTTCAACACACGTGGGTTCGGTACGCAGCACCTCAATCGCGACTGCGTGCCGGATTGAGCGGGCGAATGAAAAAACGAATGCTCAGTCGAGCCAAAGAAGCCGAGACCATCATCACCTCGAGCGCACAAATCAACGAAGGTCAACCCCGTGGATTTCTTGAATGGCTCCATCACCATGGCCTGGAGGGCCATGCCGTAGAAAACCGCCCAATGCCACCGTTTGGACCAACAAAGACCGCACCAAACGACACGTGGACCGTTGGATACATCGGAAGGGTTCGAGACATGAAGGCCTTTCAACTGCTGGTGGAGGCGGTCAAGTCGCTGCAACCCCATCACCGCCCCAAACTTCGAGTGGCTGGCGACGGCACGGTGGCGGCGAAAGTTCGCATGATGCTCATGGAGGAAGTTGAGGCAGGACATCTCGAGGCCGAAGTGAGCGGGGCCTTTGCTCACGACGAACTCCCTGAGTTGTTGGCGGAAGTGGATGTGATGTACGCCATGTATTCCCCCCTCCGTGGAAACATCCTGCAAGGAGCCCTCCCTGTGAAGATGTTTGACGCTGCTGCACAAGGCATTCCCAGTGTGGTGAATGATGACTGTTTGATGGGCGACCTTGCCAACACCGAGGGAATCGGCATGGCTGCACCTTGGGGGGATGAGGAAAGCGTTGGACTGGCGCTGCTCAAGCTCAAGGACCGAGTGGTTGAGATGTCGGCCAGCGGGGAGAGGGAACGCCAACGGTGGCTAAAGGCGATGGCCGAGGTCTTTGCCGTGATTCAGTAGAAGGGTGGGCGCACCACGACAGCCCGTACCGACTTCCTGGGACTGGCGACCACCATCACCTCGTCACCTTCCTTGACGTTGGCGAGGTAACCAATACCAATTCCGAGGTTGTTGAGGCTTGGTGAGGGAGCTCCCGATGAAAGGCGACCAATGGGTTCACCGTCCAAAGAAGTGACCTCTTTTCCAGGTCGTGGCAGGGGGCCCTTTTCGACGTATTTGACGCCCCACCAACGCTCATCGGCGGGGTCGTGGCCGACCACGCGGTGTTTACCGATAAAGTCGTGATTCAAGTCAAGCCCGAACGGNACATTGGTTTCCCACGAATCNCGAGAAAGGAANCCNTCATCTTCTTCCGAAAGAGCNGGGGAACAGAAGTCAACCCCTGAAAGAAGGTAACCCTTCTCCAANCGCAGNGTGTCTCGAGCACCCAAACCGACCGGNGTGGCCCCGTTGGCNACCAAGGCTCGCCACAAGGCGGGTGCCTCGTCGTTGGGNACGAAAATTTCGTAACCGGCCTCGCCGGTGTANCCCGTCCCCTGAATCCAGCCGGTTGTGCCGAGGCTGTTTTCTGTCAGCGACCGCCATTTGAATCGACCAACGTGTTGACCATCNCCCATGGCCGCATCCAAGATCTGCCTCGCTTGAGGTCCTTGGAGCGCCATGATGGACGTCTCTTGGGAGAGGTTCTCCATCACGACTGAACCGTCGCTGGGGAGGTGTTTGGTGAACCAGGACCACATCACGTCGATCATGGAAGCGTTGGGTACGCCCAAAATTTCTGATTCACTGACCACGGCGAAAATCATGTCATCGATCAGGAAACCGTCATCGTCGAGAAAATGAGTATACGCACAGCGAGGTGGCTCTATGCCTGTGACCCTTTGGGTTGCGATGGATTCCAACCACGCCCGAACATCCGTGCCTGAAAACCGGAATGAGCCCATGTGCGAGACATCGAAGAGGCCGGCTCCGGACCTTGTCGCCAAGTGTTCTTCCTTGATGTTGGAATACCAGATGGGGAGTTCAAATCCGTGGAAATCAACCATGTTGGCATCCAAGGCCAAATGCTCCTCAAAGAGTGCCGTTCGAACGGGTGGGGCGTCGGTCATGATGCTGTCCAGTCCAATGGACTCCATAAACATCGGTTCAGGGATTGCTCTTCGAAGGGAGGCCCCGACAAATCTCCTNGCCGTGATGAATNACGCGGTCAAGGAAACGGTCGAGTGTCTCGCGGTTGATGTTTTGATTCACCACCACCATGCGGAGAATGACATCTTCACCGATGTTNGANCGGCTGACCATGAAGGAACCTTCCTGAATCAGGCGATTGCGNATTTCTGTGTTGAGTTCGTTCAAGTCAANCGAAGCGCCTTCGGTTNTGTATCGGAAACAAACGTTGGTCCACATGCGAGAGGACATCATCTCNAGAGAGGGATGNGCGTTGATTTTATCTTCCAANTAGTCGGCATCNGCCATGCGATTATCGACCATTCGAGCCCAACCCGCATCACCACGCGAACGCCATTCTAGCCAAAGTTTGAGGGCGTCGTTCCGACGAGCGCACTGCAGGGAATAGCGGCCGAGGTCATCAAGTTCAGCATCGCTGTGGAAGAGATAGTGCGCAACGTTGGTGTGNTCGCAAAGGCGGCGCAACACGGTGGGATTTTTGACCAAGAAAGCACTGCAAATCAGCGGAACACCCATCATTTTGTGAGCGTCCCAACACACGCTATCGGCCTTGGAGACACCGTCCATCAAACGACGATGTTCATTGGAAAACAGACAGGTACCACCCCAAGCTGCATCTACATGCAGCCAGAGGTTTTCCCGATGAGCAATCGTTGCCAAGGCATCGATGTCATCGTACGCACCTCGGACCGTGGTTGCTGCTGTCGCCACCACACAAAGCGGAGAAAAACCCTCTTGGCGAGCAAAGGTGATTTCTTCCTCNAGACGATTGGGTAACATTCGNCCGTCAGCATCGCATTGCACTTTGATGATGTTCTGGTGGCCAATACCGATGACGTTCGCAGCCATCAGAACGGAATAGTGGGCTTCGGCTGACACGAAGATAACGGATTTCCGTCCGTCAAAACCGGTTTTGGTTGACCCGACCAGTTGGTGTTCACGTGCACACAACATGCCGAGCATGTTTCCGTTGGAGCCCCCGGTGGTCAGCGTCCCAAAACCGTCNGAAAACCCAACCATCTCACACATGCGACGGAGGATGGTTTGCTCAATGACGGTGGCGATGGGAGACAGCTCGTAGGTGTACATCGAATTGTTGGTCATGGCAGCGANCATCTCNCCGGCNAAGGCNGGNAGNGANANTCCNCCCCAGAGAGGATTCATGAATTCGGACCTGTGCGTTTTGACGCTGTTTGCGATGAAGACGTCCAAGTCGTCCAACACGGCGTCCAATCCATGGCCCTCAAGAGGCAGTTGGAGGTCGAGTGTTCGTCGCATCGTGTCAAGACTGGCCGAGGGGTTGACGCGCCCATTTTCGTCTTTTGAAGCGAGATAGCCCGCAATTCGCTGGGCTNCCTCGTCAATGAACGCTGCAGTCTCCATCTCCCTCGAGGAGAGGGTCTCGCGTGCCGCTTATGAGTATGTGTGTGGGTGGAATACGAGGATAAATGAGGAGGTTAGGCCCAAAATAAACAAATATGAATATGGCTCACCCATAATGAATAAAAGCAACATAGGTAAGCNTTCAGAGACANATATTTCGCTAAAATATGGATTCCTTCCAAAAAATTGAAGCCAATTCGAAGTTGAAATTGGCGCCGAGATCCCTTCACAAAATTGAGGTAAAATNTTGTCTTTTTCTTCTCTCCAAAGGTGCTNGAAAGGGAACATTGGCCATTCAATTTGCATAATTCTTGAGCAAGATTGAATAGACGGAGCCATCTGGAGAGGTCATGCTTGGACACATTGGAGGCAAGTGGCTGGACCGATTGCATCAACAACTTGCCAAAGAGCTGCGCTCTATTGGATGGACACAAATGCAAATCGCAAAAGCCACCGGGTCAACCCAAAGCACCGTATCGCGACTCATTACGAAATCCGTCGTTGGCCTGAACGCAACGGCTGATGAAAACACCATCGATGGATGGGCACGTGAACTAGCTCAATCTCTCGCCCAGTTCGGTTCGGATGCTTCTGTGGTTCGCCAGCGATTGGTGTTTGAACTCCAATTTGGTGGAAGCCAAACCCTACGGTACGACAAAACGCTCACGGGCATGGACCTTGACGAGGACCAATCCTCCAAGGCCTTGCTTCGCCGTCTGGAATGGGCGACCGGCCGGCTTGACTTGCGACGCTTACAGACGTACATGCCAGCGGTTGGCATGAACATCGCCACCTGCATGGCCGACGCTTCCTCGAGCGACCAAGTCGCCGCCTACCCGGGNCGNATGACNCTTGTCGACCGTGTTTTGCGAAGGCACGAATCCCCCGAATTTGGCGCCTCAACCCATCTTGCTAACATACTCTTGCAAGCCAAAGCCGTGGATGCCGAGAAGGTCGCTGTCCTCAACCTCAAACCACCCACCTTGGACGGGATGGTCGACCAAGGCGACATCAATTACATCTCTGACGAACTTGACTACAAACTCGGCTACGCTTCCAAAGGGGAACTCCAACCGCATGAAGGTCGGCTCGACATCATCCTTGACGAAGGCGCCTTCGGTTGGGAGCCCTCACTCTACATCCTCGGACCGAATCCCATGGANCTNGTGGACAGAGCCCATGCCATCATTGACGCCATGAACACGGAGTGATGTGAATGAGGCTGTTCGCGTTTGTCATGTTGATTTTGATCAGTGCCCCCTTGAGCGGTTGCATTGAGGTTTTAGAACCCATAACCGTTGATGAAGACGGAACATGCGTCATCCTCGACGCAGGGAGAACATCTGATGGGGTCCTTCGCATCCTCACGTACGACATCGCTGCGTTTTCCGAAGAGATGATGGGGGCGTTTGAGAACCAAACAGGATACGAAGTTGAACTCATTAAAGCGGATGATTCCGGGGGCATTCTGGAGCAGTTGCTTCAAACTCAGCAAGCCCAACAAGCCGATTTGGCCATCGGCCTCGACAACACCTATCTGCAAACAGCCCTGAACTATTGCCTTCTTCAGCCGCATTCAACCAATGTTTCCGGCATCTCAACCACGGCTCTGCAGCCCTACGATGGACCNCACGCCGTCCCGTTTGACCGAGGCGATGTCTGTTTGAATTACGATGAAACACGCGTTGACGGCACGAACCTAACCGTGCCGACTTCCCTNTGGAACCTCACTGAACCGGCGTGGTCCGGTTTGACGGCTTTCCCATCACCGGTCACATCATCCCCGGGAAGAGCCTTCATGTCGGCGACCATCGACTATTTCGAACATGATGATAACAACACCACCGACGCTTTTGATTGGTGGAAAGCGATGGCCGAGAACGGAGCCATCTTCACCTCTGGATGGACCGAAGCCTACGAGATACACTACAGCGGTGGCTACGGTGAATGGGTGGAAGGCCACTTGGGCGATGCTGCTCTGACGGTATCGTATTGCCATTCACCTGGCGTAGAAGCTTTCTACAGCGGCAACTGGACCAAATCAACATCGTTGACGCTTGAGCGCTCAACCTTCCACCAGGTCGAATACGCTGGCGTGATCAACGGAGCGACAGAAACGAGCGCTGCAAACGCTTTCATCGCCTATCTGCTCTCGGAGGAAGTGAACCGGAACATGCCCGAGAACAACTTGATGAAATCGGTACTCGTCAATGCCACTTGGCCCGAAACCGATGGCTATGCTTACCACACCGACGCACCCACGCTGAACGCTGAAATCAGCAACGAACGCATAGCGGATGAGATGGAAGCGTGGATTTCTGATTGGAAAACTGCCACTGAGTTGTGAGTTCNGTGTCGCTCGAATGGAAGGCNAGATTTGCTGGCGTGCCCCTCGTCCACTGGATGGCTGTGGTTTTTGTCATCGGATTGGGGCTGTTTCCAATCACCTTAGCCCTGCTTCGGCTGTGGGCGGTAACTGGCATCACGCCCCTCGGGGCCTTGACCACCGTGCACGACCAGCCCGGGGCCATGGAGGCGTTTCGGTTTTCTCTGTTTGAAGCCGCCGCTTCAACCGCCCTGACCGTCCTCATCGGCCTCCCGCTTGCTTGGGCATTTGGCCGCTACCAATGGCGCAACATCCAGTTGAAGCGGGCCCTGCTCTTCTTGCCCTTCGTCACCCCACCGGTTGTGGCCGCTGTTGGCTTCTTGGCCCTTATTTCCCCGGGTGGCATGCTGCACAGCATGGGCCTTGACCTCAGGGGGGAATCCGGCGTGATTGGATTCATTTCTACGGCAACGGGATGGCAACACCCCGGCCATTTCATCGCGCTTGTCGTCGCTCATGTGTGGTTCAACCTCTCGCTGATGATTCGCTTTGTCGAACCTGTTGTTGCACAATTGGACCCCACGTGGGAGGAGCAACTTGCTCTCCTTCCAACCGGACAGACGGCGTTTGGTCGAGTACGGCATCTCTGGTTGCCGGTCCTTGGCCCGGCCACCTTGGTGGCTGCCACGTACACGTTTTTCTTCAGTTTCACTTCCTTCGCCCTGGTGAAGTGGTTGGCACCATCCTCCAACACTCTCGAATCGCTCCTCGGTGAAATGGGAGGGACGGCGGGCATACCGGGCTACCGTATCGAGACAAGCTTGGCCGTTCTGGCCATCGCCACCTTCCAGATGCTCCTGATGTTGGTTATGTTGATCTTGGCTGGCCGCTTCGAGCGACGCCACAGCCAAGTCTTAGCGATGCACCATGAAGGACGAAACAGGGAGCGCCACGGGCCGGCCTCACGTAAATGGAATTGGTTTGTCAACGGCATCCTGGTCATGTTACTCGCTCCCCTTCTCTCAGTTGTTCTTGCCTCGTTTAGGGTTCGGAAGGCTGGAGGCAACGGGGCTACATCTCAGTGGACCTTTGAAGGGTGGCGAAGAGCATGGAATGGAGATTTCTCAACGGTCCCCTTGATGGATGCGTTGACAAATTCACTGTCGTATGCTTTTATCGCGCTTTTGGTAGCGCTTCCCCTTGGATATGCTGTGGCCTCATGTTTAGTGACCTTGCGTCAACAAGGATTTGAGCGAACGGCAGGGGTGTTGGATTCCTTGTGCATGCTCCCCTTGTCCATGTCCGCCGTCATGGTGGGATTGGGTATGGTCGCAGGTATCTTGCAATGGTTCCCAGAGATGTTTTCTTTTCCCTACCTTCCGGCTGTACCCCACGTGATGTTGGTGCTGCCCTTTGTCATACGATTGATGGTGCCGGCCATCGAACGCATTGACCCCATCTTCGCAGAACAAGCCTCGCTCTTACCGATGAGCAAGATGGGTTTCTGGTGGCATTCACGAGGTGCATTTTTGGTCGTTCCAGCCACCATGGCCGCCTCGTTGTGCCTTGCTTTTTCGATGGGCGAGTTCGGCGCCTCCTTCTTGGTCGTGCGTGTTGGTTCATGGGATTCCCTCTCCATCCTTGTCGACCAAGTGGCATCTCGGCCAAAATTTGACCCGTATGTTTTCCCCACGGCCATGGCGTTGGCGACCATATTGATGCTGGTCACGCTGCTGGTGCTTTCCATCAATGAACGTGCCCGTGCATGGAGG
>NZEQ01000017.1 GCA_002689105.1 Verrucomicrobiales bacterium
CACTGGTAACCTTCACAATATCGGTGAGACGATGTGTTTTATCGCCTGGATTTATTTCAAGAAGCTCTGGAACAGCACGCCCAACAGCAACAATCCGTTTGGAAATCAAATGTCAAGGCGATGACCAAGCAATGGCTCGACATGGGTCTCCGGCCCCGTGCTGTCACGAGAGACTTAGAATGGGGCATCCCCGTTCCACTGGAAGAAGAATCATGGAGTGGAAAGTGCGTTTATGTATGGTTTGAAGCCGTCCAGGGCTATTCAACGTGTGCTCGTATTTGGTCTGAACTTCATGCAGATTCTTTGCCGGATGGAGCCGATACGTGGAAGCGCTGGTGGAATGTTGCTGACGACGGTACGGTTCCTCGGCACTTGTACTTCCTGGGCAAGGACAACATCCCCTTCCACACGGTCATATGGCCTGCACTCATTCTCGGACTCAACCATGTCAACAAAGGATTGAACGCGGACACACCGGTTTCATTGCCTGGCCCCAGTGAGTTTGCGCTTGAAAACAACGTCCCCGCCATGGAATACCTGATGTTGGCCGGGGGACAATTTTCCAAATCAAGGAAACATGCCATCTGGCTCCCCGCCTTCTTAGAGCGATACCCTGCAGACACCTTGCGGTATTACTTGAGTGCACAAATGCCGGAAGAAAAGGATTCAGACTTCACTTGGGATGAATTCGTTGCCAAGGTCAACAATGTATTGAATGCCAATTACGGTAATTTTGTCCATCGAGTCCTAACTCTTGGCGCCAGGCTCCCTCAAGAAGCTGGCCAATCACCATTTTTGCCTCACGATGAGCACCCCTCCGTTGCGCCACTCAAGGTCTCTGTTGAGACTGCATTTTCAGAGATCACCCAAGATTTGACACGACATCGATACAAGGACGCGTTAAACGGTATCATGGGCGTTTCTCAATTAGGGAACCAAATTCTGCAAAACGCAGCGCCTTGGAAACACCTGAAGGAATTGCAAGAAGGGCATGAGGAAAGTCTCGCACACTTGGCGTTCTGTTGGCGTATCGCGCGCTTCCTGAGCATCACCACGCAGCCATTCATGCCAACCAGCGCTCAGCAATTGTGGCAAAATCTCGGATATGCATCCACGGTGGCCAATGAGCCATGGTCAGGTGCTGTTGACTGGGATGCGCCATTGGCGTGGAGCGAAGAAACGCCTACGCCGCTGTTTGACAAGTTGGATTTGGATGAGATTTTGGCAGCCGAACAAGGTCTTGCTGATGAAGGAACAGAATCAACATCGATCACCGGCATCAAGGGTGGAAAGAAAACCAAAGGAGGAAAGAAAATGAAGAACGAAACAGAAGGCATTGTCTATCTGGAATTTGACACGTTCATGGAAGTGAACTTGCGAGTTGGCCGGATATCCAGCGTTGAAGACCACCCCAATGCGGACAAGTTGTACGTGGTACGCTTGGACGATGGAACCGAAGGCGGCCGGACGATTTGTGCCGGATTGAAGGAATTCTATACGCCAGCTGAGATGGAAGGTAAACTGGTCGTCTTCGTAGAGAATTTGAAACCGCGACCCCTACGGGGCGTTACCTCAGAGGGGATGATGTTGGCGGCCGATAACGGCGAAGGGACCGTCCGTTTGATCACCATTGACGGTGAAATAGAACCTGGAAGTCAAGTGCGCTGATTATTCAGCCATGCGTTCTCGAACCGCATCCATGACTTCNCGAGATTTGATTCGAATGTGNTCCTTGAGGTCAACCAATTGCTCTCGCATCTCAATGCCGTACTCNNNTGGAAGCCCGTTCAAATTGATTTCAACATTGAATACCGCACCCTTTGCCGCCGCACTGGCAAGTAAACCTGCGACGCCCACGTCGGTGACCGCATTTGCATTCCCCGTTTGTGCCAAAGCAGGCAACTGATTGAGAAGTTGGAGCGCCAAGGTTGCGGTCTCAAAGGGAACTTCTGCTGCTTTGAGCGTTGCTTGTCTGATGGCAGAACGCCGGGTATNCTTCTCCTCGTCAGTGGATTTCGGCATTCCAAAACCGGCCATGACAGCATCAAATGAATCGCTGTCCTCTGTGGCGAGGCGCCCAGCCCTGTTCATCATCGGTATGGCAACCATTTGGGTTGATTCNGCATTCACCCACCCTGCCTCCCACTTTTGTTTACCAATCGTGAGGTCGCAGACCATCACCGTCAATGATGCAGCCTGGCCCAATGCAACCGCTGCTGCCGTGCCGCCGCCGGGCGTAGGGGACGAGGAAGCAAGGGCAGCTTGAAATTCCCTCAGGGTCATGTCCATCCAGTTCATTCAACCACCTCACTCGCCAAGGCCCATTCAATGATGTGCTTTTGTGGATTGAACTCATGATGATTGTTTAGGCCAAGAGCATGAACGGCGGCTTGGACCAATGATGCATCGTCAGGTGCTTCTGGGTTGAAATAACGGCCTGCCTGAAGCATGGCTGAAAGGGGAACCAATCCAACGATTTCACTACCACAAAGTTTGGCCCCGTGGTCGTTGGCCAAACTTTCACATGTCTTGAAGGCAAGGTGAAGTGGACACTGGTCAACATCTAACAAATTCATGGAAACTTGAGAGATACCCAACTCGTCGACCGGAACACCCATGCCTTGGACTTTCTTGAGCATCCCGCCAGAGCGGATTTTTCCTCCATTTTCGGATTTGAGCAGGCGCCCGCTGCTTCGAACGATGGAACCAATTTTTTTTGCCACCATCGCTCCTTGTTCATCCACATTGACGTTGTATGCGACCAGGATGGAGCGCGCACCCACCGTGATACCCCCTGAGCGAGCCACCAATGGAGACCATTCGCGAGCACCCACATCTGGATATCGTGTTGCAGAAGAGTGGGAGGAATCACCTTCAGCAAGCCTTTCTTGCAATCCCTCGTATTCTCCTCGGCGCAGATCAGACAACATCGTACGTTCAACGGAGGTGGCAGCGGCTCCGTAGAGGAAGAGAGGGACATCGTATCGATTTGAAACCTCGTTGACGACTTTTCGGGCCAGTTCTGCACATTCCTCCATGCTGATGTTTTGTAGAGGCACGAATGGACAAACATCAACAACGCCTAATCTCGGATGTTCACCGTGGTGATGTTGCATGTCAAGGAGCTCAATGCTGGCCCCGATGAGGGCGATGGCGCCATTGGCAACATCATCGGGCTTGCCTGCAAAGGTAATGACGGTGCGGTGGTAGTCAGCATCCGGTTCTACACCCAAAATGGTGCATCCGGGGACGTTGCGAACGGCATCAACGATACGTTCTATCTTTTCGTGGTCGCGGCCTTCGGAGATGTTTGGCACACATTCAACCAACTGAGAAACCATGCCTTACGGCTCGGCNTTGGGTCTTTGAATGTTCTTTGTTTCNTCTCACGAATACAAGGCTTCTGGAGAGCGCAGACTCGTTCCTTGGGACCTTTTCTTGTCCAATCGGGTAATGGCGTCCATCAAGTCTTGATTGGTCACCGATGANCGCCCGTCTCGAATGGCAATCATCCCCGCTTCGACGCANGTTGCTTTGAGTTCTGCACCNGAATAGCCCTTTGTTCGCTCAACCACGCGACCCATGGTGACCTTCTTCGTGTTCATGCTGTCAAGATGGACCTTGAGAATCGCCTTTCTTGAGGCATCATCGGGAATCGGGATTTCAATAACTCGATCAAATCTNCCGGGACGCAACAGGGCATCATCAAGAATGTCTGGACGATTGGTCGCAGCGATGATTTTGACATCTTGGAGAGCATCAAAACCGTCTAATTCTGCAAGAAGTTGCATCAACGTACGTTGAACTTCACGGTCACCACTGGTGGAACCGTCCAACCGCTTCGCACCGATGGCATCGATTTCATCCAAGAATATGACGCTCGGTGATTTTTCTTTCGCNAGCGAAAACAACTCACGCACCATTCGNCCACCTTCNCCAATGTATTTTTGAGCAAGTTCACTNCCAACCATCCGNATAAACGTCGCTTCAGTATGGTTGGCAACAGCCTTTGCAAGAAGCGTTTTACCGCATCCCGGAGGNCCGACCAAAAGCACGCCTTTTGGAGGTACAATGCCCACTTTTTCAAACAGTTCNGGTTTGACGAGGGGCAATTCAATGGCTTCCCTCACCGATTCCACTTGTTCATCAAGTCCAGCCACATCAGCATACGTCGTGGTTGGCTTGTCGACCATCTCCGCACCACTGACCATCGGGTCCCATGCCTCATGGAGAAGTTCAACCACGGACAAACTGTCTTGATTCAAGGCCACTCTCGTCCCCGGTTTGAGCTTCTCAGGGTCAAGCCGCTGATTGAGTGAAACTTGGAAGACCGTTCCGTTCGAAGAGCGTACAATGGCGCGTTCATGGTCGAGAATATCTTGGATGTGGCCAACGATAAGCGGTGGCATCTTCATCAGATTCACATTTTCATCAAGTCGCTCAATTTTCTTTCTCAAGGTGCGCATTTCGGCCTCAAGCGTCGTACGTTCGTTGATCAATTGTTGCGTCTCTTCTCGCAGGTCGGCGTATTTCTCCTCAAGCGAGCGCAGTTCATCATCCGCGTTGAGCGGCAAATCACCATCGGTGCGTTCTACATCGGTTCCCATGACACTCANCTCAACCAAAAGCCGACTGTGTATAAGGTCTGTGTGAATCGGCGTTCCCTATCCGGTGCAACAAAGGGTTCAAAGAGCGTGGGCAGGAGTTCACCGGTATGGGCGAATGCGAACTCTGCGGAGCGGTAAAGGTCAGCGTTAAACGCGTTCGAACCGGAAAAACCGAAGTGGCTGCGTGCACCCGTTGCATTGAGAAAATGAATCTAGCGCCTAAATCTGAAGCACCTGGATTGCAACGCTCTCGAGCCTTTGCTTCGGCCCCTTCTCCCCGTAAAAAGAAGAATGACATCATGACGCGTTCATCCAAAGAATTGGCTCCTGATTTCCACAAGCGCATTGCGAAGGCACGGTCTGAACGNCAGTGGAGCCAACAACAACTGGCCAAAAGAATGGCAGAAACAGTCAACATTGTCAAGGCGGCCGAATCCGGGAAACACCCAACCGATAGCGTGGTCAAGAAATTTGAGCGCGTGTTAAACATACAACTCATGGTCGAACGCACGGCTGAAGAATCTCGGCACATCAACGCAGGACCATCTCGCGGGATGACCTTTGGTGACTACCTGAACGATTTGAGGTGAGGGCTTGCGCCCAATTTCCGTGCACGCCTTGTGGTTGGCTCAAGACGACCCGAAGAAAAATACGGCCGTTTTAGCCTCGAAAAGAGGCGATTTGCGCCTCCACAAAACCATCAAAACATTGCCCAAGAAAGGCATCATCCTCGAACCCCTTTGTGGCAAGGTGTTTGGGCCAGAAGACCACCAACTCCTCACCGAACAAAATGGCGCATTGGTTGGCCTTGACTGCAGCTGGGTTCACATTGAGTCTTCCGTTGAAGCCGTCATGAAACGAACGCGTCTTCAACCTCGTATGCTGCCGTTATTATTGGCTGCAAACCCTGTGAATTGGGGNAAACCTGGCAAGCTTACAACCGCGGAGGCCTTGGCCGCTATTCTCTATTTGATTGGACGGAGGGAACAGGCTGAGCAGACCCTTGGCTCGTTCCGTTGGGGTCAACGGTTTTTTGAGTTGAACAGAGAGCCCCTAGATGCCTATGCTGGAGCAANAACGAGCGAAGAGTTGGTCGCCTTGCAGTTTGAATTCTTTGACCTNGACCATCTTCGAGAGGGCGGTGAAGAAGCGTGAAAAACATCGCATCCAAACCTGTNCATCGTTATGACTCTGGTAGCATCGAGATCGATGCTGAAAGCCTCGCTGCTGAATGCCTCGTCCATATTTACGTGAACACAAAGCATCTGACAAGTTTGCTTGCTTCACCAGAAAACCTGGATGANNTGGTCCGTGGTCACTTGCAAACGGAGTATGCTCTTCATCATCACAAAACCGAGTTTGAAACTCACATCAAAGCCAACGAGGAAGAATTTATTGTAGAAGTCACTACGGACACTGAACTTCACCTTGCCTCTCGCAACACCATCGTCACAACCTCCTGTGGAGCATGTGAACAAGACCANTTAAGTGCGTTGATAGANCAAACACCATCGGTTTCAAANCCTTCTCGNCAAATTTCAATNGAGGCGTTGATTCGTTCACTCAATGACATGCGAAACCATCAACCCGGTTTTGGACAAACTGGNGGGATGCACGCTGCAGGTCTTTACTTTGATGAAGAGGAAGAATTGTTGGTTCGTGAGGACATTGGACGGCACAATGCTGTGGACAAGGTGATCGGTGCGATGTCATCGGTTTCCAAATCAGCCCCTCATGCCCTGCTCTTATCGGGTAGATGTGGATGGGACATCGTGTCCAAAGCGGCTAAAGTTGACATTCCGATCATCGCATCCATCGGCGCTGCATCTACATTGGCGGCAGAAACTGCAAGNGCCTCAAACATGACGTTGGTNTCGTTCGCGAAATCCAACCGAGCAGTCTTAATTGGGCCGGTTGAAGGACGGATTGAGCGCAACCATTGAGAAGGGCGGGAGTCGCCCACCAAATGGAGGCCTTGTTATTCGACCCAGTCCACGTGCCCGAACGCCTCCTGACCGAATTGGCCTNAAGTTGAAAAAACCCAAGACCAAGGCGGCAGGTATTCCCGCCGTGACTTCATCAGTGGCTCATGGACTTACCAAAATGGGGCCGATTAAGACCGTCAAGACGTTGCGAATGGTCAACCAAAAGGANGGTTTTGATTGCCCAGGCTGTGCTTGGCCGGACCCAGAACATCGAACCGCCTTCGAATTTTGTGAAAATGGGGCTAAAGCGGTAGCCGACGAAGCGATGCAGGCCAAGGTAACACCTGAATTTTTGAGAAATAACAGCGTTCAAGCCCTGGCAGAAATGAGCGANTATGAACTGAACAACCTCGGACGAATCGCTCATCCCGTTTACCTCTCAGCGGACTCTTCAATGTATGAACCCATTTCATGGGACGATGCCTTCAACAAAATCGCATCAGCCCTGAACGCCTGTTCCAACCCAGACCGGGCTGTGTTCTACACCTCTGGTCGAACGAGCAATGAAGCGGCCTTCCTGTACCAGGCCTTTGTACGCGCCTTTGGCACCAACAACTTGCCAGATTGCTCCAACATGTGCCATGAATCCAGCGGGAANGGTTTGGGGCAAACCATTGGCATCGGCAAAGGGACCGTATCTCTCGATGATTTCAACCACGCCGACACAATTCTCGTCATTGGACAAAACCCTGGAACCAACCATCCTCGTATGTTGACNGCNTTGCGTGATGCCAAGAACAANGGNGCGCNAATCATCCANGTCAATCCCCTGCCCGAAGCGGGTCTCTCTCGTTTCAAACATCCGCAGGACTACATGAAAGGTCAGTTGAAAACGACCAAATTGGCAGACCTGCACCTCCCTGTACGAATTGGTGGNGATGCAGCACTGCTCAAGGGATTGATCAAAATNCAACTTGANGCCAATGCAGTGGACCNAGATTTCATCGACAAGAAAACGGAGGGCTTTGAAGCCATGGCCAACGCCGCCCGAAGTGTATCATGGGATGAAATCCTNCGNGATTCGGGACTCGAAAGAGAGGACATCGACAAAGCAGGCCATATGTTGAGTAATTCCAGAGCCACCATCGCCTGTTGGGCCATGGGTTTGACGCAGCACAGAAACGGTGTCGCGGTCATTCAAGAAGTCGTAAACCTCCTTCTGTTAAACGGACATGTTGGCCGTAAGGGGGCGGGTTTTTGTCCAGTTCGCGGCCATTCAAACGTACAAGGTGATCGAACCGTTGGAATATGGGAAGCCCCATCTGAGGCTTTCCTTGATCGCATGGAAACAGGACTTGGTTTTGAAATCCCTCGGCACCACGGCCATGACGTGGTTCATGCCATTGAAGCCATGCTAAACAACGAGGTTGATGTCTTCTTTTGCATGGGCGGCAACTTCCTTTCTGCAACCCCTGACACCGATGTGACCGCCAAAGCGATAGAAAACGTTGGCCTAACGGTCCAAGTCTCTACAAAACTCAACCGCTCCCATCTGGTCACAGGGAAAGAAGCGATCATTTTGCCATGTCTCGGCCGGACGGAAATCGACATTCAAGCATCTGGTGAGCAATTTGTCAGCGTTGAAAATTCAATGGGGCAAGTCCATCGCTCACAAGGTCGTTTGACGCCACCATCCAACGATTTGCGAAGCGAACCGTGGATTGTCGCACAAATGGCCCAAGCCACACTTGGCACGGAACACCTTGATTGGCTGCAACTCGCATCGAACTACGACCATATCCGGGCCCTCATGGAACGCTCTCTCAGCGGTTTTGAAGACTACAATGAACGTGTTCGTGCGCCCAACGGTTTCGCATTACCAAATCCACCCAAGGACAGTCAACGTTTTGCAACGTCAACCGGACTTGCACAATTCACGGAACATCCTCTTCCAGATGTTCACGTAGCAGATGGTCAATTTGTACTCATGAC
>NZEQ01000018.1 GCA_002689105.1 Verrucomicrobiales bacterium
GAGGAATCACGCTCAGTCTATCGGTTTTGAGAACCTTCAATCGAGGTCTGCTCCGGCGAGAGTTTTTGTGTTCAGGACGCCTTCAACGGAACGGATATGTTCGACCACGGCTTTGGCAATGGTTGCAAGGTCGTCCGCTTCTAGTTTTACAATGAGGTCGTGATCGCCAAACAACACCGTGGCGTCGGTAACGTAAGGGAGTGTCTTGACGCCTTCGTACACCTGTTGTTCCATTCCCGGTTGAACGTTGATGAGGACGTATCCAATCGCCATGATGCTCAGTCGTCCACGAGCGGCGCTAGCACATCACCCTTCCGCTTGCGCCTCGTGAGCTTCAAGCGTGGCTTTTGCCTCCTCCACATATGCAACCCATTGGTCCGCCGTCCAGCCTTCGGGAAGCGGCCCCTCAAGCCATCGTTGGTAATCCTCGAGCGTCCAACCCTCTGGGACGATTTCCGGAAGCGATTCACCCAGAGCCTCTTCCAAGACATCATCGGTTTCTGCGCTATCAAACATCTCTTCTGTGTTGACATACGGTAGGCTTTCTTCGGTGGCCCATGCTGCGTCTTCGACCACGCCCGTTCGCCGTCGTGCTAACCATGCGGTCAGGGCGAGGACGCCAGCGAGGAAACCAAGAGGCAGGACAAAAGTGATGACCGTAGCACCTTCTTCAGTCGCCGGCCCCTGCGTGTCTTGGTCGGAAACATTGCAGTTTTGGCATGTTTCGGCTGCGCCCACCTCAACGGTCGTGTTGAGGAAAAAGGACTGTTGGAGGTTGTCCATACAGGCGATGTTCACTGCCAAACTCGCGTTTGCGAGTGCATTTGTCAAGGGGTAACGATAACTCAATTCGTTGGAGAACACACCCTCTGGGCCCGCTGGAACGACCGATTGCGTTAGCAATGCGTCGTCGGGGCCGTAGAGATTGAATGCGCATACCACGCGGTCAAGTCCGTCCAAATCATTGACCGTGAAGTTCGTGTACAGGTCCAAACCGGGGTTGGCCTGAGAGAATGCAATCGGTCCAAAGGTCGTCGGGGCGTGTTGAAACATCAAATCCAAGGATTGAGATTTCACAAGTCCATCAAGGTCCACGGTTGAAAACACCACCCTTCCGGGGCCGTCAACGAGAGAATTGTCGAGTTTCAACCGGAAGTACAAGACGGTGATGTCATCAGACGGCAGGCCGGTCGAACGACAGGGGAGAGGTGCCTCCTCACCCGTCCAAACAGGAGACTCCATGCCTGGGGCGTTGATGGCCCATCCCGACTGTGTTAATTGCGCTGTGGTGGACTGAAGGGGTCGGTCGCTCGAAATGCCAACCACCAAGGTAGCGACCTGTCCAAAGGTCATGTTTTGGACAACATCGTTTGTATCGCAGGCCTCAAACAACACGATGTCGGGCGGCGTGAGAAGGAACGGAACGCTCAGCGATGCAAGGGCGGTCGCTCCGTGCTGGCCACTTCCCGCAGCACTCAAGGTCAATTCACCCGCCTCAAGCGGTAGCATGACCTGCTGAAGCGGGATGATGGTGCTGTTTTCTGTGCCCGAGATGTCGAGCGGCAGTTGAACGGGTTCACCGCCTGGCCACTGAAGGGTGAGGTCTCCGATGAAAGAGGTCTGTGGGTCATCCACATCTTCCACGATGATTCGAACCTGCTCCTTTCCGTCTCCCAGCACGCGATCAAGTGGTTCTCCTGATGTCGATTCCACCAGTACCGTGACTTCAGGAGGCTTGTCGGCCACTCGAACCGTTCGTTGGAGAAGGAGTGAACCCTCTTCGTTGCGGAGTTCAATATCGACGTCATCCAAATCCGTACCGATTTCAAGGGTCAACGACGACGTGTAGCAGTAAAGGTTGGCTGCAGATTGGGGGACATAGGTGATGTTACCAAGCGTCCCCCGAGACGTCAAGAACATTGGAGGAGGGGCGTTGCTCTCGTAATCTGCGTCCATCACACAAACGGTCATGATGCTGGCTTGGTGGCGATAGAGTCCAACCGCGGGCCGATTCGGTAGCATTGAGGCGTTGTTCCAATTGGGCGGATCGACGCCAGAGACATGGGGTCCAAACCATGTTCTTGGTGCATCCACAATGCGGGTGATGTTCTCCACCACGGTACTCCGACTCATGTTGTTTCCGTCGCGCGCCGTCACCTGTAACGCCACAGAACCGAGTGATGCGTTGGTCGGAACGACCAGGGAGGTTTCCCACCGATTGGGGTTGAGGGCACCCATGGACAACGTTGACCAACGACTGTTGTTCAACGTCCCGTTCTCTCCGATGATTTGCCAATCAAGGGTAACGTTGGTGACGCCCCTGTCGTCGTCCACTTCAGCCGAACAGGTGGTGTATTGGCCGCGCGAGAGAGTGGATGCACTGCAGTAAACGTCAGTGATTTCGGGGGGTGCATTGACGTCTACAGAAAGAGAAAGAAGGTTGTTTGCATGGTTGTGTTCTGGACTTGCATTGAGGTATCGAATCCGTAAATCAAGCCATCCGTTTGTACTTGGTGTCACGGTCAGGTTGAGCGTGACTCTGCTGCCTTCGTTGTCCCCTGCAGGCAGATTGAGTTGGGTTTGGTTGAGCAGTTCGCCCCCTACAACCGTTCGAATTTCAAGGGTGCCGTTGGAGGCGGCCATNCCCAAATTTTCCACCAGAACCTCGACGGTGGAAGCCTCGCCTTGATTGATATCGCCAACGGCCCGAACATCCACGAGGTTGATGTCGTGAAGAATATCGGTGTAAGGGGCCATTTTGGGGTCGCCAACCACCACGCCCATCCAACCCGTGTAGAGATTGGCCGCTGCGTGGCTTTCTGCAAGATTGTACCCGGAGGCATAGGTCGGGAGGAAGGTACTGGGAAGGCCGACGGCCGTCAAGTACGGTTCGTAGACGTAGCCTTTCACGCCCGAAACACCGTCCTCAAGTAAATCGGCGATGAGTGATTGGCCGTAGCTGGTGTCCCAGTTGAACGATCGCCCGCCCGTTGAGACGGCCGTGTCGGCTATGGAACCGTTCACCCACTCCATATGGGGGCGTATGGCTCGCAAGACGACACTATCGACATAGAGCGACCCTACGGTGGCGGTTGAAGCGATGTCGATTTGAATTTTAATCGTGAATTCAGTCGCCGAGGAATCAGGGCGCATACGCATNGCTTGGGAGGCCCAACTCGTTGTGAACGTCTTGGTATCGGAGGTGTTGGTCGTGAGTACGGTTCCCGAGTTGTCGGTGCCTTCGACGGATAATCGGAAGGCGCCGTTCACTTCGCCTTCTCGTTTCCCGTAAACATAGATGTTCCAAGCATGGTCCATGAGTTCGTTGGGTACTGAGAAGGTGGTTTCGAGCGAGGCAACGTTGTTCCCGGCGCCCGAATACGAGGTGCAATTNTCGATGATGGTTCGCCGCAAGGTCGTGATGTCGTCGTCGTCAAGTGCGACATCCCACACCATCACCTCGTCAATCATGCCCTCAAAGTAGGCATTGCCGGCGCGGTTCACCCCTAATTTGTACAGGTCAATGTTGTTGAACGACCCGTTTGGATAGACGCCGTTGTTGACGAGAACACCGTCCATGTANTGGCGGATATCACCGTCGTCAAACACGGTGACCAAGTGGGTCCAACGCTGTGCAACCACATCACCAAACACCCGAGTTTGGTTGTTGTGAAGTTTCCACTTGTTACCCGAAATCATGTGTTGGAACGACAGATTGGAGCCGGCTTGNTCATCCACGGCAAAGGTCGATGCATAGGTGGGTTGAGAGGTGGTNTTGGCCCAGACCCACTGACTGACCGTCATGTTACCATACCAATCGTCCACGTTCACTTTGGCCATGTCATTTGTGCCATCGTACCACAGGCACGTACCGTCCGGGCACGCTCTCCAACTGGTGTTGTCCATGCCGGTGAGCGTCATGTTGGCTGCGTCTGAACCCTCGTCAAGAGCGGTTGAGCCGGCCCCGTCCTCGAAGGCCCAATGGTGAACGAGGTGGCTAGCTTGTGGCGCAAGATCGCGAGCGACATAGAAGGCCGAGGTGGGAACCGCAGCCTTGCTTGTGTTGGGACCTTCCCATGAGAACTTGAGGCCGTGCGGGCCGCCGCCTTGGAAGAATTCAATCCGGAATTCATGAAGCCCTTCGGTGAGATTGACGTAGCCTGAGCGTTCACGCATGCCGTGCATCCCGTAGTTGGTCGCCAAGGATTCACCGTTCACCCAAAGTTCCGAACCGTCGTCGGAGTTGATGAAGAAGGTCCAGTTTCCAGTTTCAGGGATGTCGATCAGCCCGCTGAATCTGGCACCCCAATCGGATTTAAATCGGTCGTCAAGGCCCGGATAGGCATTGTAGGATGGGCCTCGGTTAAGGTGGGGTTCAATTTGGATTCGGTCCGGACTTCGGTCGATGAGCGATGGCATGCTTGAGGAACTGAAACTGATGCCNTCGTTATCGAAATATTCGCCGTAGACCCCCTGCATGCCCTTGCCGCCATCTTGGTCACAATCGGTGCGAAGCATTGCTTCAAAGGCGCCGTTACCGCCTTGCTTCACATCGGTTTGATAGGACCAGTTGAAGTCGTCTTCCGGCGCTACGGTGGGAGACGAATGGGTCCAGTAGCGTGAGCCGCTTTGCCAAGATGTGTCGAGTGTATCAAAGCCGCTGTTGGGGAGGTAATTTTTGTTCCAATTCCCATCGTTGCTGCCCCAGGAGGCATAACCCATCACGTTGGAGATGTTTGTCAAAAANTCCGTCTCTTCGTCGAGATGAACCGGTAGCCCCATGCTTTGGTTGAGGGTTGTGTTCGCCGTGTACAAGTCATCGTTCCAAAATTGGTAGCCTGACGTGTTGCGGTTGGTCGCCAGGTCGAGCACAAAGGTGCCCCGCTGCCCCAAACTTTGGTTGGCTCGCTCAATGAGTTCGAGCGCCGTGTCCACCGTGTAGCCTGTCAATCGCGTGACGAGAAAGAATCCGTACTTGCTTCGCTTGAACGGCTCCATGGTTTTGCCAGCAAGTGGGCCATAATCGTGGGTGCCCCAGTAATTATCGCCAATGGAACTGTTGTAGGCGCCTCCCAACAAGGAGAGTTCTTGGTCAAAACTCGCTTTGTCATTGCCCCCCGAAACACGGAGGGGCACGCCCTTTGTTGTAACGAGGTAGTTGAGCCCATTGACGGTCGAGCGGTTTTGCAACATTTCAAGGAACGGTGCCGCGAAGTAAGTGTTGAATTGGTTTCTGTTGATGGTTTCCCCCGTTGGCGTACCTGAGGCGTTGAACAGGAANACACGGTCCAAGGAGATGTTTCTCGCCGCAACAAAGGCCCAACCAATGGTTCGGCTTTCTTCTGAGCGGTTGTTGATGAGCACCCCAACGTCGCTGTAATCGATGACGCTCTCGTAACTGAAGCCTTCAGGNACGGCGATGCCCTGCCACGGTGTTTGGTTCCACACNTCGTCTGCACCGCCGACGAAAAAGCCCGAAAAGAGCGAGTCAGAGAGTTCCCCCCGTCGGTTTTTTTCCTCGTGCAGAGCTGCAGGGGAATACGGAAGAAGGGAGAGCAACAATAAGGCCACGAAAGCGATGCTGGACGCCTTCGTGGACATGGTTGAGGCACCCCCATGGCCGATTTAGCGGTATCGCCTTGCGGTACGGGGTAACGAAGCCAGCACGCATGGCNGAATTCAACGGATTTCATCAAATTACGGGGTAGATAATATGTAGGGTCGCCCTCTCTTAGAACCGATGGCCGAACTTTACATGGCACGGACCTGCAAACATGGCGTTCTTCGCGTCATGGGTGGTGATGTGTGGAATCACAGCGGTGATGTCCTCATTACGCCAGCAAACAATCGCCTCTCAGGAAGAGAAGGTCTTGACGGTATGATCCACCAGAAGGCCGGGAAGGAATTGACCCAAGTCACCCGAAACATCTGCCTGGATATGCGAAAAATCAACGCTCCTCCCTGTGCGGTCACCAAGAACGTCATCACCGAACCGTTCGCACTTTCTGAAAACTACAAGCACATCATTCACGCCGTCGGNCCAGACTGCCGTCGCCCCAATCAGGATGAAGCGCGACGGGAACTTTTGGCGGAGACGTACACCAATCTTTTCGCAACCATTGAGGACATGGGCGACATCACTTCAGTGGTTTCTCCTCCTCTTTCCATGGGCGTGTTTTCATACCCCCATCGAGAAGGTGCTCGTTTGACGTTGCAAGTTCTGCTGGAAATGTTGGACGGCGAGAAAGACTTTGGAATTAGAAATTACACGATTGTCGTCAAGGAAAAGAACTTCATCAACAACATGCGAACCGTGTACCGAGAGGGAGAAGATCAATTCCCCGGCACGGACACCACGATGCAAGATTCAGTTCGCTAAGCGGTTGTTGATGCGGTCGAGTTGACCGTCAAGCGATGTTGCTTCATCAGCGACCTTGGTCAGCGAAGCGCTCTCAAGATTGCGTTCAATCGAAAGTTTGAGGCGCTTGATTTCGTTGATTCGTTGCGTGCGGTCTTTGGGTCGGTTCACGGCGCTTCGCATGCTGAGGAGCCATTCCTCCAAGAGAGCAGCGCCCCATTCGGGGACCCGAAGTTCACTCGAGAGGTAGATGCTTTGTCGTCGATGTTGGAATCGCGTNTTTCCTTCACTTGTTCGTAGCCCTTGGATTGAGCCGGGATTCCATGTTTCCAAAGGGATGTGGAGGTGTTGTTGGATGTTGAGTTTTCCATCGCTGTCCAACAAGAAATCAGCGATGAGAACGCTTGATGAAAGGCGGATCAAAACTTGAACGATATCGTCATGGTTGGCCCAATCTGAAATACGGACNGGGNGTTCNCCCCAGGTTTCTTCACACCANACTTCNATGGNCATGTTATGGGGGTGCATGACTCAGAACATGCGCCAACCCATCATCAAGTTTTGTCCTCTTTCGAAGGTGAGGGCGCGTATCAATGTTCAAGACGGAACGAGGTTTGCGTCATATCATGGTGGGGTCATGGGGCTCGGTTCAAGCGAATTGGACCTTAGCGTTCGCCCTGCTTATCGGCTGGTACGTCCTCATCAAAACATGGGAGCGAAANGGCACCCTTGACCGCTGGAACGCCACCCGNGCCCTCGGCATCGTTCTGATGGTTCGAACTCAACGCGGCCAACGGTTGTTGGATTGGATGGCTCGTCCTCGACGGTTCTGGCGAGCCTATGGCGAGGTTTCCTTGTGGGTTTGCTCCGNATCCATGCTCGTGGTNGGCTTGGTGGTGTTGCTTGCGTTCATCACCTCNTTGCTTTCCCCACCGACCGCCGCCCCACCGACGGCCAGCGAACTCGTCGCCGTNCCCGGCATCAACCCAGTGATTCCACTCGGTTGGGGGGTCCTCGCCTTTGTCGTCTCGCTGGTGATTCANGAATTCGGTCATGGTTTGCTGGCACGAGGTCACGGGATGCGCATTCGTTCTTTCGGACTCCTNCAACTTGGGCCGTTGCCTNTGGGCGCCTTCGCTGAACCTCAATCNGACGAGTTGATGAGNGCNCCNCGAAGAGAGCGCCTGCGGATGTTTGCTGCNGGGCCCGCAACCAACCTCTTCGCCGCCTTCATCCTGTTGATGTTACTCGGCGGCCTCGCCTCACAAATCGTTGCGGATGAGGACTATGTCCACATNCAAGGAATCGTGCAGGAGGGCGGAGCCGACCAAGCAGGTATGCAGCCATGGGACACNCTGGTTTCCATCGACGGCCAACCGGTCCATACGTTGGAGGATTTCAGAGACCTTCTCGTAGGGTACAAGAGCAACGACACCGTTGATTTGGTGGTCATCCATCAAGACGGAACCAGGGAGACACTTCAAGCCACCTTTGGAGACAAACATCAGCACTACATGGATTTGGGATGGGACGAGGAGGTCCTCGCCAGTCTAGAAATTCAACCCGGCGATGCTTTCCTCGGCGTGGAAGGCCTTTCCGAGGGGACAGCCGGCATCGACCGTCTCGCTGGCCCGTTTTCTCCCCGTTGGGAAGGGAACCTCCTTCAGCGCGCTCTGTCCCTTCCGTTCCATATCTTGACGATTCTGTTGATTCCGTTTGACCTTGGAGGCGTTGCCATTCATCCCTTCGAAGAAGCCCTGTTGGTCGCTGGAGACGGATTTTTGGGAAGTCTTCTTGGGACCGAGGTCCTGATGTTTTTCTGCCACCTCATGTTCTGGTTAATCTGGGTGAACATCCTCCTTGGTTTCACCAATCTTGTTCCTATGGTTCCCTTTGACGGTGGCCACATGCTCAGAGACATGCTTCATGCCTTCCTCAGCGGCGTGAAACGTTTGGGTCGGAAACTCAAGTTGTGGGACTTGCATCCGATGTGGGTGGACCATATTTCGGGACGTGCATCGAGCTATTCGTCCCTCATCTTGCTGGTCATGCTGCTGTTCACGATGTTCATTCCTTACCTTTGAACACGGGGAGAGCAGCCGAGCGTCGTCGCTCCAGCTCAGCGAGGATATCCATCGCACTTTGTTGACGGTCTTCCGCCATGGTAGCGGTTGAGGTTCGTTGAGCGCGCTCTTTCAGAGCGTTCACCGGCACGTCTTCACCGCCAACCGGTGAACACATCATGGCGAGGAATCGATTCAGCGGCATACCTTGTTCCCAGTCAATAAACGGAGAGCCGTTTCGATTCAAAGGCAGGGGCGGGATCATTTTGGCCAGACGAGCGAGTGTACCCTTGAGGCCTTCAGTCTCAACACGGAACAGGCGCCATGAATCTCCACGAACACCCTTTCGTCGATGGGCATACAACGGCATCAACCCCGAGCGCTCACCCTCTCGAATCATGGCGTTGAGTTGGTCTTTGGTGCGTCCAGAAAAATACAATTTTTCTGCGCGTGTCGATTTCACCTCAATGGGAAAACTGCAATCACCTCGAAGCGCTACCAAATCCCCGCTGCCTTCCATGCCCGAGCCGGCGGCACGGACGACCAGGAAGGGCCGTTGTAAAACGCAACGCATACGTGTTTTTTCCTCCTGCGTACAACTGCGGGTTACCGCCGTCACACCCTTTTCCGTGCCGGAGAGAACTTCCCGTAACTCCCGTTCGTAGGCACCTGTCATGGGTCCACATCCGCGTCTATCGTTCTTGATAACTTCGGAACACCTCCGCTGCCGGAACGGAGTTTTCTTGCCCTTCTCAGTCGCCAACCGATAGGTTAGAACAGGGCGCAAGGGTGGGCAAGGTGTGAAGCCGCTGTACGTCCGTACGGACGATTTCCGCTTGGCACATCGGTTGTTGAGCGAACTGAAGCAACGAAACCTTCCTGCGAAACAACTCTCGACCAAGGACGCAATCGAACCCGATGCATACTGGTTTGGCACGCCCGAGGAAGTACGTCTTCTCGGAGGCCAGGGCATCGCCGTTGAACTTGATGATGTTGCTGACACCGTTTCAACATGGCTCCTCTCCCGACAGTTAACTTCTGCTCCCGCTCAATTGGTGGTCGGCATTGACCCGGGTCCTCGGCCCGGCTGCGCCTTTTTCGCCGATGGTGTTCTGTTGGGCAAGCGCGAGGTGGACTCCATCGATGAATCCCTTGAGAGCATTGTGGGCTTGGTTGAGCACACGAAACCTGCACAAGTTCTCGTTCGAATTGGGCACGGCTCCCCGGTCCACCGTGATCGTTTGGTCAATCGCGTGTTGTCCCTTGGCTTTCATGTGGAGATTGTCAATGAGCACCGAACAAGTGCTGGACAANCCCGTCATGCCCACGGTTCAGCCGCCCTCAAAATTGCCATGATGTCGGGNACGCCGGTTCATGAACAACGCCAAATNCGCTCTTCAACAGGTGAGTTGCGCAATCTTCAGCGCATCAGCAGACAGCGTTCAAAGGGGCAATTGACCATCTCGCTTGAAACGGCCATGCGGGTCAGTAAAGGAGAACTCTCGATGGATGAGGCCCTCGAAGAATCCGGTTATGACGCTTCTTGATCGAGTTCTCGTTTGGCGAGTTCGGTCAGTTCAGGCGAACGATTCAACCACCAGCGAAAGGTCTGTTCGGATACTTGTGGCAGGAGCAAAACGGCGCCCAGCACCGCAAATAAAGCGATGAATGAGGACGAGGGGACGTCCCTGGTTCCGTAAGAGTCGGGTCCACCTACCATGAGCTTGACCGTTCCGAGCCACGGTATTTCTCCTCCTGCGACGCCCAACACCCACGAGTCTCGAACAGGACCGACCACGCCTGAAGGGCTGTGAACTCCAGCCGAGCCGTTGGTGGCTCCTGCGCCTTGGTCGACCGAACATTTGTTGTTNTCGCCCAAGGTCAACATNCCCTCGTGNTCAGGTTCCCACTGCCACACGACGAGATGGGCTTCTACGCCCGCATGCGCAGGGCGTTCACAGTCGTAGTACGCAGCATCGGTTCCGTCAAAGCGCACGGTGACGTTGGATACNTCCTTCACNGAAGTCCCCGGAACCGACCATGTCAGAATGCAAGAACCTGGAAGNCCGTCCTCGGCCGTTCGTTCGGCGTCGTACGTGGCCTCCTCNGGGCACGGTGTGGTTGCTGTTCGGTCGGGTAGCACCGTCTCTTCTGCGACCACTCGCATGATGGCTCGATGGATGATGGGTGTGCCTCCTTCGCCGTTCTTTGCGTAAATGATGACATCGCCTTCAAGCCCGTGTTGTTGGTAGCCGTAAGCGGTGTTGTCAGGGTCGGTGGCCTCTGCATAGGTGACGATGGTGTCGCCGGGTTGGTCGTGCACGAGAATNAGGTCGCCTGCGTCGATGCTGCCCANCTCACCCCCCTCTTCGTGAATCATGGATTTGGATTCGACCACCACCAACGGCGGCATGGAGCCGGTGTGGATGAACATCGCCCCGACCAAACAAGCGATCATGCCTACGGCGAGGGCCATTTCAAGGAGCAGCGTTTTCAGAGGGTCGTGCTCCGACATGTGGTGGCCTCAGGCTTACCGCTTCACACCGCGGCTATCAAGGAATGCTTTCCACTGCTCAAGGTGGCCTGCGCCCAATGCCTCTGCCGCTTCATCGCCGTCGGCTTTACGTCGTCGAAGTTCGGCCGTGGATTGGATTTCTTTGAGCTCTTCAATTTCAGCCACGTATCCTTTGAAACGCAAGTATTCCGGAAAAGAGATCAGGAAGACGATGAGGGAAAAAACAGCGCCAACAATCGCAGCGCCCGTGTAATCGTTCCAGTCCGCATGGTCTTGAAGGATGAGAATTTGGTACATGCAAGCGACCAACAGGATGGCACTTGACCCTGCTGCAACGGCACTTATGCCAAACTGTCGCCCGTATTGTTTGGCCCAAAGTCGTCCAAAGAATGTCCCCTCTTCGCTCATGCCTTCACCAAGAAACACCACGGCGTTGGAGGCCTTCAAACCTCCCCTAAATTGGGCCATCTCGGGCCAGTTGGAATTTGCCGCGGAGGGGCATCATTCAAATGCGATGCGAACCATACTACAGATGGCCCGGGTGACCATCATGCATCGTGCACTGTTTCTAACGCTCGTCTTTGTCCTTTCCGTCATGTCACCGCTCGCAGGTGCAGCCACGACAGAAACNCAGTTCAAAGACGGTACCACGTCCTATGAGCACACCTTTTCGCAAAAAGGCTCAGGGTCGGCAGGCGTCNTNACGTTGCCCATCGGAGCCAACGTTCAATCCGCCACGTTCAATTTGCTGGGTGAGGCAAGCACCACGACCTACACCAACTTCACGACGGACAGCCACTATGGCGGTACGGGTGACACCGATTACACCAGCACGTCCACCTCCTCACCTTCGCCCTTNACCTATGCGCGNCGGGATAATTTTGAGGTTGACAGTCAAACGATTTCACTCAAGGGGAACCCCACCGAATACACGCCACGATTCTCCTCAACGGCCTCTGTTTCGACCCTCGGAAACGCTCATCTCAACACCACCGGGCAATTCGTCGCGTTGAGCGACCAAGGCTACACCAGCCCGACCAAGAAGTTCACCGATTTGACCGCCGCCAGCAACACGCCTTGGAGCTACACGGGCGTGGCCGTCCCCATCAACAGTTCAGAGGTTCACGTCATTCGATATTCCAGTCAATACGTTTCCAATGCACCCACGAGCATCATGCGGATTGACGCCAGCACCGGAGCCTATCTTGGGACCGCCTCGTTCTCGACCGGTACCTGCGGAAGCACGGCCAATCGGTACATCCACGATGCCGATGTCTACAACGGTGATGTGTACACTGCTCACTATTCCTACTACAAGGTCCACAAGTGGGAGGTTGGTTGGAACACGGCCGGTACGCAAGTGCAGTGGGCGTGCAAGTCAACCTACAATTACAACTATCCCAATTACATCACGGGCGTTGACTTTGACGACAACACCGGTAAGATGTACATCGGTGTCTACGACACCTCGGCTCAAAACCACTACCTGAAGGAAGTCAATCCTTCCTCGCCAACGGTCATTACCGGTACCTGGCTCATGACGTCCACCTCGTACTACTACGACCATGGTGCGGGTTTGTCCGTCAGCATGCCCAACGTCATGTACAACATCTACTACATGAACACGGACTACAAGAGCGTCCACCACCACTTCACCATGGCCAACGGCCTTCTCTCCAGCCAAGGCGAACGCTTGATGCCCGGTGGTGGCCACTACGGCATGGTCGATACAGACGATCACAAGGTCATGTTCTCCTGCCACTGGTCCGGGACCAATTACTGCAGCCAAGGCATTCGTAAGATTCACACATACGGCGACGGGGCGCACTATGATGTTCGCTCTACGAGCCAAACCTCGCAACTCATCGTCGGTCAAACGGTTTCCATTTCAAGAGCCGTCAACAGCATCAACGTCGAGGGCATCTTTGGTTCCATGCCAACCGGAACGAGCATCCGCGTCGACGTCTCCAACGACGGCGGCGTGACATGGAAATCGGGAAGTGTTGGCCAGAAAGTCAACTTCGTTAATTCTGGGACCTCCATTAAGTGGCGAGCGACGCTCAACGGCAGCGCTTCCAAAACCCCCGTGTTGGGCGATGTGGTGTTGACTTACACCACCAAC
>NZEQ01000005.1 GCA_002689105.1 Verrucomicrobiales bacterium
ATCCAAAGTATGCTGAACGAACGATCGCAATTCGTCAAGGGCAACCAGAATTTCGCCGTTCACTGCTGAAGAAATACGAGAAATGCATGATTACGCAATGTGTTGATTCTCATGTATTACAAGCCTGTCATATCCTTCCATACTCTCAATCACATGATAATTCGTTAGAAAATGGACTATTGCTTAGAGCAGATATACACATTCTCTTTGACAAGAAATTAATTACGATTGACAATGATTTCAATGTGCAAGTATCTGAAAATATCCAGACAGCAGAATATCGAGACCTAAATGGGAAAAAGATTCAATTTGGAGAACAACTAGACAAGAATCGGATTCAGCAAAATCTCCAAGCATTGTATGAGTGAATCGACTTTTTTTCCTTTCGTTCACAAGGGTTGGCCGTTAGACCCTTGTGTGCAGAATTAAGGTCCACAAGGGTTTGCAGTCCGTCCTATTCGACCCTACGGTTACAAACGTATACGATACAGAGGGGCTCCCTTGTATACACCTACTTTCATATCCATCGTTAACCGATATATCGAAGCAGATATGCCTCACACACGGCATAAATCAAAATTGAATGCGCGGTATTCTTGATTGGGCTCTCTTCGTTGATTTCATCAAGCAACAAAGAGAGTCACGGCGGCAAGGCCGCCACTTAAAGGGGCTTTTTGAATCTCAGCAGCATCCGTCGCATGAACAGGAAACACCGCATGGATTACAAGAACAACACTCGCAAGGCATGATTGTTGGACAACAGGATAATAAATTAAGGTTGTGGAATTATTAACGCCTACGTTCATTTTACAGAACCAATGGCGATTCTGGAGATTAACAAATCAGAGGGCTTGCATTGGCTTGCTGCTGCCCCTCATTTTAGGGATAAGAGCATTTCAGCGAGCCCAGCTTGCAAAATGGAACGGTGGTCGTACGTTTCGTCGACCTCCACGGGCTCGCCCGAGTTTGAGAACTCGAGCATGTTGTTGAGGGCGCGGGATAGTTCGTCGACAATGGTGATGCTGGCTTGTTGTGCTGAACGGGAGAGTGGATTGAGGTCGACAACCACCACGTCTTTGCCCATCGCCACCAAGGCCTGGCACCGGTCTCCGTCTTCGAGCGGTACAAGAATAGCATCGCTTTCCAAAATTCCTTCGCGATGGCATGCTGCTCTTGGTCCTTTGAGTCCGGGGATGGTGGCATCCGGCGAATCGCCGAGGACGGTGACGTCCAACCCCAACGCGTCGTTTCGTTCTTTCATGTAGGACAAGATGGCTTCCATTCGCTCAGGCGTCCGGTAGAATATGTTCACTTCCAGCGGGCATTGCAGGACGTTGGCCAATTGAAGCATCTCGTCGCAAGCCAATGCGGCCACGTTGCCGTTGACGCTGAGCACCGGTCGTTCGGCGGCTTGCAGGACAGCAAGAGCCTGACGGGCGGCCGCCAAGGCGCTGGTGGTGCTTCGCTCTCCGAGCAGGTAGTCAAACGCCTCTCCCCGNCCGTGAGCGATCATGGCGCTTGCTGCAAGCATGCCACGTTCAGCCGCGACTTCAAGCCGATGNCGCATCAGGAGTGAAGCATAGCGAGGATGGCTGGGGTCGGCCGCAAAGTCGTCCATGGAATCGCCTCACAACCCCTTGACGAGCATGTTCATGTCAAGGGGGGAAACACCTCGGTTAACCACGCTTGTTGACACGACATCCAATCCNCACTCGTGCCATGATTTGAGGTCCTTGAACACAATGCCTCCACTGGCCTCAAGCACGACATGTTCGCGCACGCCTTGGTCTTCCATTTGCTCATTGACGGTCTTGCACTGTTCGGGCGTGAAATTATCCAGCATGATCACCAAACGATCAACCCCCTCAGCCGCTCGTCGTTGCGACCAAACCATGGCCGCCATCAACGCCTCTTTGTCGGTTCGTGTTTCAACTTCCAGGAAGGCGCCGACATTGTCCATGTCCACTTGCTGCAAGAAGGTGACCAATCGCTCAACATGGGTTTCAAGGTCTTCATGCATGCTGGCCAGGTCGTTTTCTTTGATCATGACCGCATCGTCTTTCGAGAGNCGATGGGTCAATCCTCCGCCCATGTGGACCGCCCACTTATCCAGCAGGCCCCATACCGTTTTCCGAGTGCATGCAATTTGCTTGGGCGCGATGGCCGACCACCGCTTGGTTTCGGTGGCAATACCGGACAGTTGGCCAAGCACGTTCAGTGCNATGCGCTCCACGGCCAGAACATCGTTACGAGCCCCGGAGAAATTCGCAATTTCATCGCCGGAGGAGACGCGCTTTCCATCACCAGCAAACCATGAAACCCTCACCGAAGGGGCCCAAATTTGGAGCAGATAGTCCACCACGGCACAACCGGTAACCAAACCGTCTTGTCGGGCAAAGAGGGTGGCTTCGATGGAAGGTCCGTCNCCGGAGAGAGGCATGTCAATACCATCATCGCCCACCATGGCACTCACCCATCGGTCGATGCTGGCCATCAATTTCCGACTTGGTCCATCTTCCATGGTCCACAGTTCATGCCCACGGTCGTGGGGCAGGAGCGGGGCATCGGCCATACAGGATGGAGTGTGGACGACCTCTTGAAAGCACCCCTCCAAGACCTTTTGAGACCCACCTCATACGGGGGGCATGGTACGTGTTACGGTGGTGGGGGCGGGCATCGCTGGCCTGACCACGGCTCTTTACGCGGTTACCGCAGGCCACCACGTCGTCGTTTTGGACCGTACGGACCGCCTCGGCGGGCGCGGCACCTCACAAACCGTTGAAGNCGCTCCTTTCGGGTACGGGCTGCACCTGTTGCATCGCCGTGGCCCGTTGATGAAGGTCATCAAAAAAATCAGTCGTCTCCCGCTCGTTCTCGCCCCCCCTCGCCTTGACCGCCTCCACGCCGTCAACATCGGGCCGCTACGCCCTCGGAACAACGTCCGCTTGGCTGCCCAACTCCGCAAGGATTTGCGGCGAGCCGACGGCTCGTCTGAAGCGGCTCAAGCCGTTGCCTTGTTGGCCGGTTCGGGCGTTCTCCGGTACGATGGTCGGTACGTGGCTTTGCAAAAACAACGCCTTGCCGTGGTGGGTGAAGGTTGGGCAGGTTTGGTCGGCCGTATGGCAGCAGCGTTGGATGAAGTCGGCGTATTGATCGAGCCCAACTGCCAGGTCAACGCTGTCGAACAGGGTCGCGTGGTGCTTGAGGACGGTCGTAGGTTTGAGAGCGACGTCGTGGTGCTGGCCACCGGTGCCTCACAGGCTGCTCGTTTGCTCAAACCGCTTGACAGTGAAGCCCTGCACGATGTGCGACCGGTTCGGGCCAGCACGTTGGATGCCCTTCTCACCTCCCGTCCACTTTCGGAAAAGCACGGCGTGATTGANCCTCACGAGGGCGCTTACATCGCGGATTTAGCCAACATCCAACCGCGGCTGAAGCTGAATGGTGCTTTGCTTTCAGCGGTGATGGTCGAACGTGCCGGTGAATCAGTCGACGAGCGCAANGTCCGCTTTGATGAATTTCTCGAACGAACCGCCAATGGATGGCAACTTCATGTTGTTCATCAACGAAAACAGACCAACATCACGGTCCAAACAACGGGAAAAAAACCTCGCTATGACCAGTATGTTGACCACGGTATTTTGTTGGCAGGCGAATGGGTTGACTGCGACCATGAATTGGCCGATGCAGCAGCAGCGACCGGCAAGATGTGCGGTCAAAACATTCCTTGAACGCTTATTCACCTCCGCCGCCCACCTCCATCCATGCGTTTTGTTTCATGGAACGTCAACGGCCTACGAGCGGCCATTCGGAAAGGCATTGACGGCTATTTTGAGACGCTGAACGCCGACGTNGTGATGCTTCAAGAGACGAGGACGTTGGAAGAACAACTTCCCAAGGNCTGGTCTTGGCCGTCAACTTGGGATGTCACNCTCCACCCTGCCGAAAAGAAGGGTTACTCTGGNGTGGCAACCGGTACGGTTGGACCCCATGCCGTGCTCGGGAAAGGGAAAGGCGGCGTCTTCGACCCCAACGATGCGGAGGGGCGCGTCCTCGTAACCGAAATCAACGGCGTGGTCTGCGTCAACACCTACTTGCCAAGCGGTTCAAACAAAGATGAGCGTCAAACATTCAAGGAGGGTTGGATGGAAGAATGGCGTCAATTCATTCGTCCGTTATTGAACGATGAACGCCCCGTNGTGGTGTGCGGCGACTTGAACATCGCTCACACTGAGGACGATATTTGGAACCCGAAAGGGAACGCCAAAAATTCAGGCTTCTTACCGCANGAACGCTCTTGGTTTTCGGAACTTCTCGCCGATGGTTGGACCGATGCTTTCAGGGCACGTGTAGGTGAAGGGGCGAAAATCTACTCATGGTGGTCAAACCGTGGACAAGCCCGAGCAAAAGACCGAGGCTGGCGCATCGACTATTTCCTCTTGAACCAGGCAGCAGCGTCCGCCTTGGTGGACTGCACCATCGTACGTCAAGGTGGCCTTGATGTCTCGGACCATGCACCGGTGGTGCTGGATTTGGACCTCTAAACATCGGTTCGACCGAATCGATGCCTGACTTTTGAGACACCCCAGTAGACTGCGTCTCTCAGCGGAAGTGGAACGAGCCANGCGANGGGAAACCACATTGCGTAATACCATTTCATGCACAGAAGCAGTCGAATGGCACCCGCTGAGCGTACGTGCACCTTTTCGTTTCGAACGACATAGAGGGTGTCCATTGATTGGGTTCTCGGGGGGAAGGTCGCAATGAGCTTCTGGCCTTCATCCGACTGAATCCCTTGAATTTCCAATTCGCTCTTGCGTGAAGTTCGCTTACGGAGAAAACGAGCAAGCCCGTTACACATCACGCAATGAGCGTCAATCAGCAAGGTGGTTTTTGCCATGCGTTCACCCGTTGTGCTGCTCTTCGAGCGCACTGAACGCAACCAAGAGTGCGTCAACTCGGTCCCGAAGCGCTTGGAGGTCGTGGTCGACCACCTCAACCGTCAACGCCATCTCTCCCNCCGCCTCTTCAAGCGATGGCGTATGACCTTGCTCGCTCGCTGCCGCTGCCAAGGCTTTGGCAAGCACGCCGTCTCCGGCCCAGCGAACCGTCATGATGTGCGCTTCCGTCATGCTACCGCCTTGGGGTGGGCTGATATGAGACTAACCATCCCCCCAAGGCATGGCTCAGCCACCCGACGACCCGTCCGTTCTCGCCGGAAGCGGCGGCGTGGTTTTGGGCGAGGCGCGAACCAACCACGAAGGACGCCGAGCGCTCTTGTTGGTTCGAGGTGTTGAGGACACCACAGAACTGCGNTCCCTCGCTGAAACGATGGGCATTACCATCGTCGAAACCGTGGTGCAAAGTGGACATAACGACCCTCGAACCTATTTTGGAAAAGGCCGCCTTGAGGACATTGCGGATGAGCGGAACAGCACCGTGGCCGGGCATCCTTGGGAAGCCGTGGACCTNGTCATCATTCACACCAACGCTTCCCCGCGCCANCTCGTTGGCGTAAATCAGGCCCTNGGCGTGGAAGTGTGGGACCGGGTTCGTTTGCTTCTCGCCTTGTTCACCGCCCACGCATCGTCGGTCGAGGCGCGTACGCAAGTTCGCATCGCTCAACTCCAATCCGATCGCACCATNCTCAGAGANGTGGCCAACCAACAAACAACCGGCGANCGTGCGGGTTATGGTGGAGGCGGTATCACGGCTCTNCAGGGCGTTCTGGCCAACCTCAACCGAGAACTCACCAACCTCCGTCGCCGTCAGAAAAAGCACGCCAATGCGCAACGTGAACATCGGCGACAACGCAGTCGCAGCGGGGCCATGACGGTGGGGTTCGTCGGTTACACGAATGCCGGAAAATCNTCGTTATTCCAACATTTATCGGGAAAAACCGTGCTTGTTGAAGACCAATTGTTCTCCACGCTGGAGACCACCGTGGGCAGGATGGAGAAAAGCCCTCGAATTCTGCTGGCGGATACGATTGGATTTATTGACAATATACCAAATGCAACTCTAGCGGCATTTAAATCAACTATTGCTGANGCAATAGATGCTGATTTAACCCTTATTTTGCTTGACACCTCCGACTCCCTCTCCGAAATCCAAAGAAAATTGGAAACCACCCGTCGGGAGGTGCTCGAGCGCCAAGAGACCGAGCCCGAACNCCTTGAGGACCAGCGTCCGCCGCACGTGGTGTTGACGAAAATTGACAAGGTCTCTGGCCAACAACAGCAAAGCGTTGCCGAACTGGTCGCCCAACTTGGGTTTGAAGACCCCGTTGCTGTTTCTTCCTTCACCGGAGAGGGCATGGATGGACTGCAACAGTTGATTCGGGAGCGATTGTTCGGNCANCCNNCCACCGTCTTGGTACGCCCTCCAACCCCTGCATCCCCCGATGCGAGTGAACGCATCGTATCGGAGATGTACGACCACGGTATGGTGGAAGAGGATGTACGCTCTGAAGACGGAACCATGACCCTGAAAGTGTGGATGNCCGAATCAAAACAAGCGCAAATCCTCGCTCGTTGGAAGGGGCGCATTGACATCAAGTAGGGCGCATGCCTCCGTGGTTGTATGGCGGAGGCCGAAGCGGACGAGTCAACCTACCTCGATGAGGTGGTTGAAGAGACGCCGATGCTCTTCGCCTCATCAGAAACGGTTCTCACCATTGAAGACCCNCGCCTCCATCCAATCGGAAAAGCCACGGCGATTTTCCTCTTGTTTACGTGCATGATGGGCTTTCTCAACGGGTTGGATTACGCATCGCCCAACGACGGGCTTGTGCGTCCTGATGAATTCGTTTACAGGTTGGCGCTCACGGCTCCCGACGACACTGCAACGTTCAGCGGCACGGTGGTTGACGAGGCCGGGCAACCCATCGAAAACGCCACCGTTTACCTCTCCTGGCTTGACGACACCACCTCGATTTGGGTTTCCGAGGAAAATTACACCGACGAAGCCGGCCGTTTTTCCTTTGAAAAGTTGGACCCGGGGTTGATTCGTGTTGATTTGATCCTCGCCAGGGACGGTCACAGGGACGTGTTTTCCAACCGCGTCTTACTCTCGCCACCGGCCTTGATTGAACCGATTGGTTTCACCACCATCGACTTCGAATTCCCNTCAAGTCAGGTGTTTGCTGAACAACCGTGCGAGGACGGCGCCGCCGAATGTGAAATTCGGACGGTGGACATGACGCCCTCGCAAATGGACCATCCGTTGATGGACCCAAGTGCAGCTGCCGGCTACGTGCTGGTCGGTTTCGGCTTCATGGGGATCGCTTTGATTGCGGCAGGGTTCACCCTTTGGGCTCTCAAATCCGGTTCCGTTGTGCTGCTTCGAACATCCTCCGTCCTTGCTTTCTTCACGATGGGCCACTACTACACGGCCTGCATATTCGGCTTGCTGGCCTTCGTCTTGACCTTCGCGATTCCTCGTCGGCGCATTCCACTCGTGTGAAAGGGTTTGATTTCACGCCTCATGACTTGCCGGCATGGAGGAGTGGTGCACGTTGATTCGGGGTTCACCGGCTTCATCCAGCACGTACCCAAAGGTGTATTCCACCTTGACTTCCTCGCCTTCTGGTGAAGTGAAAAAGTAGTTCCCCATCGCCAAGGCTGAAGGTCCACTGAGGATGACATCTGCATTCTCAAAGCGTACATTTGTCCATCCCTTGATCGCGAATCCCTTGTCCTCAGGACATGCATCGTTGGAGGCGACAAAATACGAAAGTGCCTGCTCAAAGGTTGGGCGGAATTGCTCAACAGCAGCGAGGGTGGGTTTGAACAGCACCGTGGTCATGCCATAGGCGTACAGGGTTTCAACGTGATTTCGAGCGATGCCAGTGTAGTCGCCACCGTCTCGATGAGCGGTTGCGATGGCCACAATACCGTCGCCCCACGCCCTCTGTGCTTTATCGATATCATGTCGAGTCATCATCGCTTCATCATCCCGAACGAATGTCCATGACGGTAGCCTTTCTTCTTTGCTCGGCTTTTGTAAACGGCCAACAATGGATTGGAAGGCGACGCATTGGAGCGTCCTCCTTATGGTGGTGAATCGCCTCCTCGCTCCATGGACCTGACGACGGCGACGTGGATGGTCCGGAATTTGGACCAACCCGTATCCATGGTTCACTTAACTCCCGAGAACGATGTCTTTGCTGGTGGCTGGGACGGCCAGTTGACCCATTGGGACGCCGAAGGAAATCATCGTTGGACCACGCCGACCAACGACCGAATCAGCGCCATCGCCCTCAACGACACCTCGGTGGCTGTTGCCAGCGGCTTGCACATCGTTGTTTTATCACGTTCCTCGGGGGACGTTCTTTGGTCTGCAGCGCTCGAAGGGAGCGCAGATGAGGTGATGTGGTGGCAAGGCGATCTTGTGGCTGTCTCGTCCGTGTACGATATTGAACACAACGATTTCATTGAGTCCGCCGTATGGCGTTTTTCTTCGACAGGCCAACTTCACTGGGTTGAGCGGATGGACGAGCGCCCTTGGACCCTCATCGCAGCAGATGACCGTCTTTTAGCTGGCCTTGGACGACCCCGTTGCGGTCATTTGGACGTTTCTTCTTCTCCGCCGTTTGAACACACCAAGCCCCCCACCTCTTCACCCACCACCTGCGGCACCTCCGGAAGGACGCAAAGTCTGTTTGGGCAAACCGACGGTACGGTGGTGAACCATCGGGGGGAGGTTCTTTCCACCGAAGAGGGCGCTGTTGAACATCTCACTTGCATGGTGAAGGGATACGTGGCGACAACGGACAGCGGTCTTGCAACAGGGCGAACCGAAGACGGGCAGGCCTGTTGGTCCTCAAAAGGCGCAGCCGTTTCCGCTCAAACCGAAGCCATGGAACACGACGGGGCCTCTCTGCTTTGGCTGGCTCGAGATGACGGCGTCGCCAGCGTCGTCAACGTCTGGGCGACCAACAAAGGCGGTAAAATCGCCTCAGGAGATTTTGCAAAGGTTCGCGCCATGCACGGTACGAGTGAACGCATGGTGCTCGGTTGTGAGGATGGAAGCGTCATGGTGTGGGACCGTGAGATGTTCCACCGTCGGCTGAACACTTCCGGGCCGACCCAAGACACCGACGAACGAACCTCGACCCTCCAGGCCAAACTTCGAGCCCTTCGGAACTCCTGAACTCATCCCTGTTTTGGTCCCGTCATGTTTTCGGGGCGAACCCAAGCATCGAATTCTTCGTTGGTGAGGTAGCCGAGTTCCAAGGCCGACTCACGGAGTGTTGTTCCTTTCTCATGAGCGTTTTTGGCGATTTTAGCAGCCTTATCGTAGCCGATATGGTTGTTCAAGGCCGTGACCAACATGAGTGAATTCTCAAGGTGGGACTGGATGTTGTCTTCCCCCGCCACCAAACCTTCCACGCAGCGGGTGCGGAACGTTCGGCACGCATCGGTCAGCAGGTCGACCGAATGAAGGAAATTGTGAATCATCATCGGTTTGAAGACGTTCAACTCGAAGTTACCTTGACTTCCTCCAATGGTGATGGCGGTGTGGTTCCCCATCACTTGACAACACACCATGGTCATGGCTTCGGATTGGGTCGGGTTGACCTTGCCGGGCATGATGGAGGAACCCGGTTCGTTCGCAGGAAGCGCCAATTCTCCGAGTCCACAACGGGGGCCCGAGCCAAGCCATCGAATGTCGTTGGCGATTTTCATCAACGAGGCTGCGAGCGTGTTCAAGGCACCAGACGCGGCGACAATGGCGTCGTGGGCCGCCAATTGAGCGAATTTATTCTCGGCTGAACAGAAGGTCAAGCCCGTGATGTTGGCGATTTCATCGGCGACCATCTGAGCGAACAGAGGATGTGCATTGAGGCCGGTGCCAACGGCCGTACCGCCAAGCGCGAGTTCGAAGAGGTCATCCAGTGCGAAATCCAGTCGGCGGAGGTCGGCGTCCAATTGGGCCACCCACCCTGAGGCTTCCTGACCCAGCGTCAACGGCACTGCATCCATCAGGTGCGTGCGTCCGATTTTGACGATCGGCTCCCATTCGGTCGCTTTTGCCTCAAGGGCGTTGCGAAGCGCACGTACGCTGGGCAGCAATCGGTGCGTGAACGACTCGGCAGCAGCGATGTGCATGGCGGTTGGAAAGGTGTCGTTGGAGGACTGTGCGCGATTAACGTGGTCGTTCGGGTGGACGGGAGATTTTGACCCAAGGACCCCGCCAGCCAATTCAATGGCGCGGTTGGCGATGACTTCGTTTGTGTTCATGTTGGATTGGGTGCCGCTCCCTGTCTGCCAAACGCGCAAGGGAAAGTGGTCGTTAAGGCGCCCTTCCAACACCTCCTGAGAGGCGGCGATGATCAAATCGCCCACCTCGGGGTCCAGTTGCTTTAGGGCCACGTTTGTTTTCGCTGCGGCTTGTTTCAGGACGCCAAAAGCTCGAATGACACCCAACGGCATGGTGTCATGGCCGATGTCAAAATTCAGCAGCGACCGGGCGGTCTGACACCCAAAATAGCGGTCTCCGGGAACTTCCAATTCGCCCATCGTATCGGACTCGATACGAACTTCACCCTTCGGTGCTTGCTGAGCAGCAGCGTTCACTGCGGTTGGCTCGGGTAGGCTGCTTGGTTTCTCCAATCCTTGTTCAATCAACTTCGCAATGGTGGCAGAGCGACCGTTCTTCCTGCCCTTGCCGACTTTCCGGTCGAGTTTTTTGGCGAGTTGTTCAGGTATGCTGATGCTGATGATTCGGCGGTCGCCGGCACGGTGTTTGGCCATAGAGAAAAGCCTCAATCGGCGTTTAATAAATATGACGAGGGCGAGACGATGGCGACCATCAACCGCGAACAACGGCCTTCAAAATCCTCAACGTCGTGCTTTCACCGGGGGACATGTTCCCCATGGCGCGCATCTCAGCAAATTCAGCCCATGCATCGGCCAGCCGCCCCTTGCTCCACGCATCCAGGAACCACGGGTGAATGTACGATGAACGGCACACGGCTCGCGTGTTTCCTAAATTTGAGGCCACGGTATCGATGACGGCAAGCATGACTTTGTTTCGCCCCGTATCCGTCGTCGGGGGGTCCCAATCACCGCCCGTCCACATCTTGTCAATGGATTCCACCGAGGGAATTCGCCGCTTCCATGCCTTCATGGCGGCTTCAGTCTGGGGCACGGAAAGGAAGGCCAAGCGTTCTGCACAACGGGAGGTGGCNGCCCAAGTGCGGAAATTCTTGGCGGTGAAACCCATGCCACTGGAAGCACGAATGTACTGGTTGATGTGTTCGGCTTTGAGGTCCACTTCGTTTCCAGCTTCGGAAATGTACATGAATAAATCAGCGTCCTTTGCACCCAAGCGATTGGTTTTCAAAATCAAATCAACGAGATGGTCGTCTTCAATCGTGATGTCCCAATCCTTTCCGGATTTTCCGGTAAAGGAAAACACCACATCGTGCCGACCTTCGGCATCATCGCCTTTGATGTGCTTTACGTGCATGGATTTCAGGGTGGTCAATCCGTAGGATTCGTTGGCGCGAGCGTATTCGTCGGAACCCACTCGNATGTTGTACAGGTCCATCAAGCGGACCACAAGGGCCGCCACGGTGTCAAGGCGCATGTCCCCAGCATCGATGTCTCGGGCCACCTGGCGACGCAGGCGAGGNAATTGTGAGGCGAAATACGCCACATCGTCGTATTTCATTTCCGTTGTGATCTCCGTCCAGTCAGGGTGGTAGCGGTACTGNAGTCGGCCCTTGACATCTCGACCCGTCGCTTGGATGTGTCCGCGCGGGTTGGGACAAATCCACACGTCGACCCAAGCGGGGGGCAGACCCATGCTGTTCCAACGTTGAATTCGGTCCTCCTCTTCAATGGGGTCTCCATCCGGTGCGATGTATTCCCATTTGACCTCCCCTTCCTCGGTGGCGATGTTTCGTCGAGAAACACCGCGGAGTGAAGGGTCGCTACGAATCAGTGTTGCACGGCGCAACGCTTCTTCTGCATCAACCGGCATCAACCTCTTGCCGCCCTCAACAGGTCATGAACTTAGGGGCGTTTATGATTGAATGAGGTCGGGTCCAATGCCCACNTGACAGGTNCCATCGGCGTAAACACCGCGATACATCAGCATGGTCTGGAAGGGCATGACGACTTCTCCATCCGTGTTTACGGCGATCAAGCCCCCGCGTCCTCCAAGCGGCTCAACCTCCTCCAGTACCTTGAGGGCTGCCTTCTCCAGCCCCTCGGTTCGGTGATGAACAGCGACCGAATGTGCGGCAACGGTGCGAATGAAGGCTTCCCCCACGCCCGTGCATGAGACAGCGATGGTTTGGTCGGCCCATGTCCCGGCACCGATGATGGCGGTATCGCCCACGCGTCCAACGGGTTTGCCCGTCATTCCTCCCGTGGAGGTTGCTGCAGCGACTTGACCGTGAACNTCCAACGCAACCGCACCAACGGTGCCCCAACCGTCTTGCTCACCGTCGTGGTCGAGAAGGGCATCCTCCTCATCGGTAGCGCCCGGTCGGAGACGCTGCGCCTTCCACTTTTCCCATTGCGCTTTACGCAATTCGGTTTCAAACCAACTTCGCTCCATCTGTTCAACACGGTGNCGTTTGCCAAAATCATCGCCTGGAGGTCCCGCTAACATGACCGGCCAGCCTTCCAACAAGAGGTGCTGCGCTGCTCGGACAGGGTGGCGTGTGGTCGTCAGACCGATGACGGAACCTGCGGCTTTGTCCACGCCCCGCATGATGCTTGCATCCATACCCACGTTGCCGTTTTCGTCAAGAACCGAGCCACGGCCCGCATTGAACAACGGTTCGTTTTCCATGGCTTCAACAGCGAGGGTCACCGCTTCAAGTGCGTCCAAATCCCCNTTGTTCAGGCGTTCACCGAGGTCTTCGAGCAAGGTCACCATACAGGCGATTCGTTGGGGATCAGCGTCGGTCATGCCGCGCCACGGNCCGTCGCCACCTGCACCACCGTGCACGGCGAGGACGACCATCTGCNCACCTCACTCGATGACGGTGCAGCGAATGATTTGTTGAGGGGTTTTGGGACGGTCGCTGCGACTGGTTGCAATGTTTTCGATGGTTCGCACGACGTCCATGCCCTCGGTGACTTGGCCGAAAACAGGATGGGCAGATGGAGACCTTGTGTCCCACCAGTCCAGGAAATCGTTGTGCTTGGTGTTGATGAAAAATTGGGAGCCGCCGCTGTCGGGTCGGCCGGTGTTGGCCATCGAGAGGGTGCCGACTTTGTTGGTGAACTGAGCGTTTTCAGGATGCTCGTCAGGAATATTACCGCCTCGGTTTCGCACGATGGTTTGGCCGTCGCTGGTGGTGTACTTTCCACCGCTTTTTGGCCCGCCCGTCCNTGCTTGTGGTGAATTTGGGTCGGCGGAATGAGGGCAGCCTCCTTGAAGCATGAAACCCTTGATGACTCGGTGGAAATGCAGCCCGTCGTAGTAGCCTTGCTGCACCAGGTCAAGGAAATTGCCCGCCGTGATGGGCATGGTTTCGGTGAAGAGTTCGATGGTGATGTTGCCGGAGGTCGTTTCCATGAGGACTTGCATGGAGGGACGACTGAGCGGCACTTGAAGAGGATTTGCCTACCTTGCGGCNAAGCACATGTTCATATTGGGCTTCGAAAACGAACACCCATGACCCACCTGCTCGACGAACCCTTCCTTACGATGAACGGAGAAACAACAACACTGCGAAACCTCGGCGGGGAACGCTGGTTGGTGGTGAACGTCGCCAGTGCATGCGGTGCGACCCCCCAATACGCCGGTTTGCAAGAACTCCACGAAACCCACGAAGCATTGACCGTCGTTGGTTTCCCATGCAACCAATTCGGAGCCCAAGAACCNGGAACTCACGATGAAATCTGTGAATTCACCTCTTCCAAATACAACGTTTCCTTTCCTTTGATGGCCAAGGTCGATGTGAACGGCCCGAACCGACTTTCTCTCTTCGAGCGGCTTTGCCAAACCGCCGTTGACGGTGGCGAGCCCGGCGATGTTCGTTGGAATTTTGAAAAGTTCCTCATCGACGGCGAGGGGAACGTCGAACGCTTCTCAACCCGTGCACAACCCGACGCCTTGGGCCTCTGATCACGGTTTCTTGTAGCGGCGCTCCTTCAAGTCGTTCTGATAGCGTTCGCCAAAAGACGCCCCGTGTTCTTCAATCCATGAGGAAAAGAGACGCGTTCCGGTTGGTGGAGCCGACGAAGCCATCAAGCCCTGGCGCAAGCCCTTGATTTCTGCACGAGTGATGACATCGTCCTGAAGGAAGACGCCGAGAANGCGACCAAAGAGCCACGCGCTAANCGGAGGCATTGGCAGAATCAACCGTTTCAACCCCATCGACTTCGCCATCAAGCCGATGTAGTCCTTGTAGCGGAACGTTTCCGGGCCAGTGACATCCACCACCGTGTTTTCCGTGAGTCGACCTTGTTCGATGGCGACTTCGGCGACGTCTTCGACGTGAACCGGTTGAATGGGATAGTTTCCAAAACCAAACACGCCGAAGACAGGAAACCGTCGCAGCATCCAAGCGATGTTGTTGATGAGCACGTTGCGTTCGCCACCAAACAGAACAGTNGGTCGCAAGATCGAATAGGATAAACCGGAGACTTTGAGCATGTTTTCGACCTGAACTTTCCCTTCAAAATACGTCCAGTTGGGCGCCTTCGTCGGATTGGCCACCGAGAATTGAACGATGCGTTTCACTCCTGCTTCCTTGGCCGCCTCGTACAACCGACGTGTGTTTTCCACTGCGGTGTTGTGNGCGAAATGTTGCTGTCGTTTGTTGTAGCGAACCCAATAGGTGTTGTAGAGAACTTCAGCCCCCCGCAGCGATTCCACCAAGCGTGCTTGGTCGTTGAAATCCAATCCGTGGACCTCGACTTGTCCGTCNAACGGGTCGTCTCGGCCTACGGCGTTGGTCAGCGTGCGAACATGGACGTCTTGCTTGAGCAGGTGGTGTGCTATCCAGCGGCCAGAATAACCGAAGGCCCCGGTCACCACGTGCAGAGGTCGGTCCATGATGATGGAACAGCACGCAGAACATCAACCCTGAGGTCCGTCTCCCCAGAAAATTGGACTGAACCCCCTCAAGGCCCCTGTTAGCACCCTCGGTCTTCATAGGGAATGGGTTGGACGACGGGCCGGAACGGTTGGTCCGAAGGCATTGGTCCCGGGGTGTTCGTCCTTGAGGCAGCGACATGTCAACCTTCACCGAACTCCATCTTGATGAGCGAATCCTCGAGGCGTTGGAAGCCGAAGGTTACCAAACCCCCACGCCGGTGCAAGCCGAAACCATCCCGGCTTTGATGGACGGTCGAGACGTGTTGGGCATCGCCCAAACAGGCACGGGAAAAACCGCTGCCTTTGCCCTTCCNATTCTTCACCATCTCGCCACGGAGCGGCCTGCTTCGGGACGGCCAATCCGGGCGTTGATGTTGACTCCCACCCGGGAGCTGGCGGCGCAGATCGGCGAACGCCTCCGCGTCTACGGCCGACATCTTCCGTTGTATTCCACGGTCATCTTTGGCGGCGTGGGGCAATCACCCCAGGTGAAAGCACTGCGCCGTGGTGTTGACCTCCTCGTCGCAACGCCCGGCCGACTCTTGGACCTTCACAACCAAGGGCATGTTGATTTGGGCGACATCCAGCACTTCGTCCTCGACGAAGCNGACCGAATGCTGGACATGGGTTTCAGCAAGGACGTTGAACGCATTCTTCGCTTGATGCCAAAACGCCGTCAGAACTTGATGTTCAGCGCCACCATGCCGAAAGCCATCGGAACGCTCGCCAATGAAATGCTCTACCAACCTGTCAGCGTGGACATCAGCCCTGAAGCCCCCACGACCGACCGCATTGAGCAGTACGTCTCCTTTGTTCGCAAAGGTGACAAGCGAGAANTACTCATCGACCTGCTCGANGGCCAAATGGTGTCCTGTGGCATCGTCTTCACCCGTACCAAGCACGGCGCGAACCGGCTGGCAAAGCAGTTGGAGAAAGTTGGCATTCCCGCTGATTCCATTCATGGCGACAAGAGCCAAACTGCGCGTACCCGAGCTCTCAATCGTTTCCGAAACGGCGAGGTGTTCATTCTCGTGGCCACCGACATCGCCAGCCGCGGCATCGACGTCGAAGANATCACGCACGTGTTCAACTTCGATCTCCCAAACGAACCGGAGGTCTACATTCACCGAATCGGTCGGACAGCCCGTGCCGGAAGAGAAGGGTTGGCCTACGCCTTTTGCGACGAGACCGAATCCGGCTACCTCGTTGGCATNCAACGGCTTCTTGGTCATGAAATCGAAGTGCTGGAAGACCANCCGTACCACTTTGAGAAGGCTCGNCCAAAACCNGGGCAAAAGCCCGGCCGNGTGAAGGGTTCTCCTGTCGGGGGNCCTTCNCGNCGTGGCACGGGACGAGGACGCGACATGCGTCGCTACAACCGTGGCGGCCAGAAGCGAAACGAACAACAGCAGCGCAACAACAACTCAAATCGAGGGCGGAACAACAACCGTTCTCGTCCGGGCCAACGAAGCGACCAGCCCAACCGCCCCTCAGGCGGCCGGTCACCTCAATCAAACCGTCATCGTGGGAAGCAGCAAGGTCGGTCAAACGCTTCCAATAGACGACCTTCGAATCGCTCCAATCGCCGTCAATCTCGACGCGACGACCGTTCATGATGCGCTGGCGCAAACATGATGATTTGAAAGCGCTCCACAACGGACATGGGTTCCGTTTGGGTCGTTGATTCGAATTGTTTTATTCACCTCGGACAGAAGGCTGAAGATGGCTTCATTGAGGACTTGACCGCCGTACTCCAAGGGCGCCAACTTCTCATTACGCCGGGGGTGGAAAAAGAGGTGGCCACCGTGGCCCTNCGTCGCTGTGATGGTCGACCGAACCTGCTCAAAGCGCTCAAGACCATGCTTCATTCNGTTCCTGTTGACGAGGACGATGTCCGTGCTTTGGCTCAACGTATCGGCGAGTCAGCGGCCCCTCAGGACGTGGACCTGTCGTTGATGGTGCTCGCCGATGGATTGGGTGCTGAGAGCAGTGACGTGGTGTTGGTTTCTGANGATTTCAAAATGACGACCACGGCCGAACGNGTCAATCTGCGCTTCGAAACTTGCCCTCCATCGACCTTCCTNCAGCGNCTCGTCGCGGACGCCCCCGATACAAGCCGAGACGCCAGATTTCGCAGTCTTTCACGCCAGGTCCGGGCTGCGGAAATGAAGTACGCCATCAGCCGGCGAAGCGAATACGATGTTCAGCGCAAATTAACGTGGATGGTGGACTCACTGCTCTCTTCCAGTCACGCCTTGGAGCAAGACGAAGAGGAGGAGGCAGACCGGGTTGAGCGGCGACAAATCGCCGACCTCACCCGGGTGATACGGGGTTACAACATCAAACCAAAACGCTTGGAGGCGTTGGGGGAACTGCCGTCGATTTGCGCTCCTGTTTCCAAGTTGGACGCACATCTTTCCACCCTCAGAATGGAAGCCGACGAGCGCCTTTCCGATGCGGTTGAAACCACGTCATCCTTGCTCACCGACGTGATGGAAGAAGTGGGCATGGCTTTGGCTCCGTTGGGTGAGGAGCAGGCAGAAATTGCACATCGCGCCATGGCGGGCAGCCTCTTGCGGACGGAATCTGCCCTCGGGCTCATGGCTCGTATGGCCGGGCATCATCAGCATGCACGCCGTCATCTCGCTCGTGCGCTTCACCTGGCAACATTGGTAGACGATGTAGGCTCAGAACGGAAAGCCATGCGACGTCTTGGCATGTTGGCTCTTCAAAGCGGAAACGACGCTCGCGCACTGGACCTGTTCACCACAGCGGCGAACCAACCAGCAACACGTGACTCCGATGCTGTTCCTTCGATGGTGTTGGCCGCCATCGCCTCGTCGTTGGTCGGGGATTCGTCAAACGCCAAGGCGTGGGTCAGCAAAGCCTCAGTGCACCTCATGCAGGACCCTGCCGAGGGCTCGAGCATGTTGGAACGAGTCGGGAAGGCTTTGTTGGCCATCGACCGGCCTGAATTGGCCATAGAACTCTTTGATGAGGCGATGGAGTGCGCCATGATGGCCAAGGACGATGAGCGATACGAAGCGCTCAACACCTGCATGGTTCAAGCCGAGTTGGCCATTGATGACAGCGAACGGAAAAACATCCCGGTGTTGCGTCGCCTTTTGGACGGCCTCACGCCAACGGAGCAGGCGCCGAAGCGTTGACTTCTGCGGAAACACCGTCTTCATAGCGCTTGAAATTCTCATTGAACATCGAAGCCAGTTTGTCAGCGGTCGCATCGTATGCTTCGCCGTTGGACCAGGTGGACTTTGGTTGCAACACATCAGCAGGAACGCCGGGGCATGATGTGGGGACTTCAAAGCCAAAGCGCTGGTCGGTGACAAATTCAACACCGTCCAAATCACCGTCAAGAGCGGCGTTGAGCATGGCTCGGGTGTACTTGATCTTCATTCGGTTTCCTTCACCGTAGGCGCCTCCGGACCACCCGGTGTTGATGAGCCAAGCGGTGGAGCCGTGCTGGTCCATCTTCTCCGATAGCAGGTCGGCGTAAACGCCGGGATGCATGGGCATGAAGGGTTCACCAAAACAGGCTGAGAAGGTTGCTTGAGGTTCTTTCACGCCCACTTCGGTACCGGCGACCTTGGCGGTGTATCCGGAGATGAAGTGATACGCTGCTTGCGATGGAGTGAGTTTGGAGATGGGGGGCAGGACCCCAAACGCATCGCAGGTCAAGAAAATGACGTTTTGTGGATGACCGCCCTTTGAATCCGTGGTTCGGTTGTCGATGAATTCAATCGGGTAGGAACCTCGTGTGTTCTGGGTTTTCGAGGTGTCGTGGAAGTCGGGCACGCCTTCGGCATCGAGCACGATGTTCTCCAACACGGTACCGTGCTTGCGTGTGGTGGCGAAAATAGCCGGCTCGTCTTCCTCTGAGAGGTCGATGAGTTTGGCATAGCAGCCGCCTTCGAAATTGAAGACGCCGTTGGCTCCCCAGCCGTGTTCATCGTCGCCGATGAGGGCGCGCTTTGGGTCGGCGGAAAGCGTGGTCTTTCCGGTACCGGAGAGGCCGAAGAAAATCGCCGTGTTTTCACCGGTGGTGTTGGCCGAGCAGTGCATGGGGAGAATGCCCTTCTTGGGGAGGATGAGGTTCATCACGGAGAAGATCGACTTCTTGATTTCACCCGCATAGCGCGTGCCGCCAATGATGACTTCTTTTGCAGCGTAGTTGACGATAACAAAGCATTGCGAGTTGAGTCCATCAGCCTCTGCATTCGCTTCAAAGTGCGGTGCGTGAAGGACGGTGAATTCCGGCTCGTGTTTGGCGAGTTGATCAGCTTCTGGGCGGATAAACATGTTTCGAGCAAAGGTGTTGTGCCAAGCGTTGTGGTTCACGACGCGGATGGGAAGGGCTTCTGAGAAGTCAGCACCGCAATAGAGGTCTTGAACGAAAAGGGCGTCTTGTTGGTTGAGAAAGTCCACGACCTTTGCTCGCATGCGGACGAAGGTGTCCATGTCGGTCGAGACGTTCACATCGCCCCAGTTGATGTCGCTGGAAACGGTTGGCTCATCGACGATGAACTTGTCGTTGGGCGATCGTCCTGTGCGTTCACCGGTCTCGGTGACAAGGGCTCCGTGGGCGCTGAGCACACCTTCACCACGTTCAACAGCGAGGGCGACCAAATCGTTTGCTGGAAGGTTCCAATACACGCTTCCACCGGGTGAAATTCCGTGTTGTCCGAGGTCCCCTGAAGGGATGCCAAACATGCCGCCCATGCCGAGCGTTTCCGCCGCCCCTCTTTGTCCCTTTTGGCGCAACAACAAGAAGGATTTGAGGTTCGGGCCGAACCCGTTCTGAACCAAAAGCGACCCCAAAGCGAAACAAAGGCGGTCAAGTTCAAGTTGAAAGAGACAAAGAACCAACCATGGAGGGGGGCGATGGCGAGCATGGCCCCGCACCCAAAAAAGAGGACGATGTCCTTCGGGAGCAATCCTTCAAGCGGCCTACAGGCCTGAACTTAGATTCCTTCATGCTCGGTTCTTCACCGGATGAAAACGCTTCAGCCGTTGATGAGGATGATGCCCCTCAACCGTCTTCGGAAACGGCGGATGCCGCCGTCGGAAGCGTCCGGGATTTGTTCACCATGGAGGTTTCCGAGGAACAAACACCCGACTCGACCACGCAGTTGGCGGTCCACGCTGAGCAAACGATCGGCAAAGGACTGGCGGTCGCCATGGTTGTGGTTTGGACGGCCATCGGGGCGTTGGTTGGTACGGTTCTACCTCCGGTGTTGGGTGGGCTGGGGTTGTTCGCCATGGCCGGCTTTGGCCTCTACCTCGGAGAGCGGTGGATTCGACGAGACACCATGCATTTGCTTGGCATCACCTGGGTCATCATTTCGATGAAATTGCTGTACGGCTTGGCGTTGGATGCTTGGCGTTGGGGATGGTTGGCCGATTTCGGTCTGCCCGAGAGCCAAGTTTTGGGCGGGTTGATGTTGGGCTTGGTCGGCGTCAACGTTGGCTTAGCGTTTCGTCACGACGAGGACGCTATCGCCGCCCAGTCTGCTTTGGTGTTGTTCGCCATCGGGAGCTCTGCAGGGGCGGTCTACGGAGAACTCGGCATCGCCGTCCTCATCATTTTGGCGATGATGTTGATGCACGGGCTTGCCTTGCTCCGGTCTTCGGGCAACCTCGCGAGCCTCGGCATCTCGATGTCCTATCTTTGGGTGGGTGTACACGCACTGTCAAACGATTGGACCCTTCTCTCTCTCACCTTGGTCCCCATTGAAAACGACCTTTCGCTTTTCCTTTTGCTCAGCGTGGTAACGGCCGCCAATGCAGCGATGGCTGCCGTTTTTGTACATCATGAAAACTGGTTCAGTCAAGCCGTTGACGCCATCGGTTTAGGTAAACCAGGATTGTGGGCCGTTTCGGTCTCGTTGGGCATGGTGGGCGCCCTGATGGCCATCGCTGCACACCGAACAGAAACAGGGTATGCTTTGGCCCAACTGATGCTTCTCACGCTGGCGTTTACCTCGTCTTACCTTGTTGTACGGGGAGTAGAATGGACCCGGTTGATGCCCTACGTGCTGGCACCCATGCCGTTTCTCATAGCGGCCTTGGCGTTGCTCAACGGCGGGGTCGTCGTTTTCACCTTCCCGTTCGACTTGGGCGAATATTCTGTTTTTGCTTTCGTCACGGCGTTGCTTTGTGTGGGCGTTCTGTTAACGCATCAAGCCGATGTATCGGACCATGTGCTCTGGATGGGTTCGCTGGTTCTCGTGGTGCTGTTGACCCTCCTCATTCCCGCCGATGATGGAGGCGAGAACGCTCGTTTGCTTCTCGTCTCCCAAGGCGCTGTTTGGTTGGGGCTCGGTGCGGTTGCCGTACTTCGTTCCTCGCCCAGCATGGCCGGTGTCGCCGTCCTCGCTCCCTATGCGTGGCTGATGGTGTTCGCTACGGATTTCGAGCAGCGATTGGTCAACGCCGACCTCGTTCCCATCGTGCTTGCCGAAACCGACCTTGCGGTTTGGATGCTGGCTCTGGTTGGCCAACAAGTCGCTGTGAACCTGCGAATGGGTGAGGCCAACCTCAACCTCGCTGGAGGATTTCCCGGCCTGTCCGAAATGGGCTCCCGGGTTCGAGATTCGGAGATGCTGAACCTCTGGAACCTTGGTTTCGTCGTCTCTTGCGTGGCCTATGTTGCCGTCACTCGTCCCGACGGCATGCCCGCTTTGGGCGTGATGGCCGGAATGGGCGCGTTACTTCTTGCTCACGCTGCGATGATGTGGCGCGGCCTTCACCGCGGTCGGCCCCAAACCTTGGTCGTGGCATGGTCCATTGGCGCGCTTGTCATGGCTTGGCAGTACGGCCTTGAAGCCGGATGGGCGACCGTCTTGACAGCAGGTAGTGTGTTGTTGGTTTTGGGCGCTCTTGACCAGGCGAATCAAGAGGCCGAGGGCGGNGACCACGACTCGATGCATCGCTCCTTACCCGGTCGTTTACTCACCCTCCATTTGGGCATGATGACCGCGCTCTTTCTCGTCGTCGCTCTTGGGCCACAGCGAACCGAAGTCTTGTCCGGTCAAGACAACTTGATTTCACCCGAAATGAACATGCATGTCCTCCTTGGCATGGGCGTGGCCTCCCTCGGTTTGTACATGCAACGNTTGCAAGCGGTCAACTCGTTGCTTCCCCCAACGGTGGCCGCNATCGCCCTCCTCCTCAGCATGGCTTTGGCCGGTCAAACGGTTGACATGACTTCGTTGCAGGTAACGGCTTTGGCGATGTTCGTACTCGTGGGGGCCTATCTTGCGTTCCAAGGCGATGTCCGTTCCGGACTGAAAGCTGTGGCTGCCAAAGAAGAACGGCAAGCCACGTTTGCCGAGAAGCGCGCTCGCATGCAGTCGTTGGTATCGAGCACCAGCGACGGTTCAACAACGGTGGCACTGAAACAACTGGATGCAGAATTGCTTGCCCTTTCGCAGCGACAGAAAAAGCGTGCCAAGCGTTCGGGTGTCAGTGGAAAAGACGACCTGTTGGTCGGAGATATTCATTATCGGCCCGTGGTGCTTTTGCTCTTCTTGGTCGTGTCGTTCCTTGGTTCAATGTGGTTTGCTTACGCCACGCCTTACGGTTTGTACGCCTTGGTGTTCAGCGCTGGCTTCGCCGTTGTGCTCGTTGGCCTCACGCGTCTTCGTGCCAACAGCATTGGCTTGCGCCTACCGGATGTGGGGGGCGTTGAACTCCCCATNATGGTCGCCATGGCGGGCATGGTTCTGGTGCATCTCGCCGGCCGAATGACGACCGGCGTGTTGTCAGAAGATGCGGTTCANGTGGCTGTTTTGACCGCCACGCTTGCCCTTCTTGCTGGGATGGGCCTCATGGGTCGCAACGATTTGGGGTTGCGAATCCCAAGNGCTCTTGAGGCCCTGNTGGGCTTNTTGGTGCTCGACAAGACGTTCGCGCTTCTCTTAGGCGGCCAGGTACCGATGCCCTTCGCCACCGATCCGTTCGCTTCCTCGATGGCCTCATGGGGNTTGCCGCTGTTTGGNGTTGAGNNCGCGTTGCTCGGCATGGTTCTGCTCTTTGACTGGGTCGAAGGCGAGCGATTGCGGAGAGGATTGGAAGACCATCGAACCGCGTTTGGACGCAGTGTTTGGGTGCTTGGGACGACGGTTCTCTCGCTGGGAGTTGCGAGTCTCTTGGCGCTTCTTTTCGGCGTTCGCCGCAGCCTGGGATGGCAGCAACCCGCCGTTTCACTCGCCGTGGTGGTAGCAATCCCGTTCATGATGCAATCCTGGACCGCATGGGCGCTATCGCCTCTCTCGCCTCCTCTCACACCGGTTATCATCACGGCCGTCGTTGGCGTAGGCTGTCTGTTTTGGACGGCAGGCGTGGTGTCTCGCAACCAAGGTTTGTGGCTTTCATCAGCTCTTTGGGCGACGCATTTGATGGTGCTTTCAGCGGCGGTCATGTCGCAATCACTGGTGATATTGTCGTTGGCTGCTCTGGCCGTTTCGGCAACGGCGTGGCTCAGCGGTATCGTGAGTCGTCGAAAATCTTGGCGCATTGTGGGTGCAGGCGATCTTCTCGTGGCGTGGATGGTTGCCGCGGTCGCTCTGGTCGCCGGTACCACCGCCTTCTATGCGTTGATGATGCTCGTTGCCTCCGCCTTGCTTTTGTTTGCCGTGACGACCCTAACACAGGCCAACGAACATGCGTTGCTCGACGACTAATCTTGGGTCAGGGCTCTGGTCAAACTCGCCTGAACCTCCGCCAGCAAAGCGATGAACGGTTCATTTGGGACCTCGCGAGAGAGGCGAACCGAGAGACTGGTTTTGGCCTGCGTGCCGCTGTTTCGAATGCCAAAGGAGGCCACTCCCTCGCTTGATTCCCCGTGGATGAGTAACAGATGTTCTTCACCCTCAATCCGTCGGCGCTTGGCCTCAAAACCCAGCCCTTCAAAGGCAGCGAGCAAGGATTTCTCGGTTTGTGAAAACAAGGCGGCGTCGGCCTTCCACCGCTCTCGGTCGCTTTCTTTGATGGAATTTCGTTGCTTCCAACCTCGTTCAAACGAAGTTTTCCCTGTCGAGGACGCTGCTAACAACACCGCACACAGGGTGGCGGCACCGTCGCCCACCAATCCCCACGCCGCTTTCACTTGTGGGTGGGGTGCCGGGAGAACAACGTGCCCTGAATCCTCAATGCCGCAGAATGCCGGCATGGTGCTCCCCTGAAGCCAACCACCTGAATCCGGACGAAGTGAGAATGAGAGCCAACGGTCGCCAACAGCGGTCTCAGCGCATTTGTTCTCGTTGTTCAAGGAGCGAACATGCCCAAGGAGGGCGACATCGGACTCAATGCTTGCAGCGAAATGCCATGCTTCCTCTTTACCTGCTTCGAGGAGGATGGCGGCCATGGCGTCGCCATCCACGATGGCGAAACCATCGCTGGTCGCTTCGACAAAGAGGCATCGGTCGCCATCACCATCAAGGGCAACCCCGACCAACTGCCCCGGTTCAGCCTTTGGAAGTGCGCCGATAAGGGCGTGCTCTGAAGCGGCGGCTTCCTCGAACGTCCATGTTTGCGTGGGTGAAAAATCGCCGGCCCCACAACCCTGATTCAGCACACCTTCGGGGGAATCCACGCGCTGACATTTGACGCCCTGTTTTGTCAGGAACGGTACGAGCCATGCGGCGGCAAAGCCGTTCGCTCCGTCCACGTACAATGTGGGCGCCACCCGTGAAGTTGCTTGACCGCTCCACGGTCCGAAAAGCGATACGAAAGCCTCCCACCGTTGCTCCATCCATGCAGGGTGCGCCGTCAGGCCCCAACCGGCATGAAACTCATCGGGGACGGACAAGTGTTCTCGGTCCACCAAGTCGACTTCTCGGTCTTCCTCAGCCAGTTGCCGTACGGTTTGGCTGACTTCGGCTTCGAAGGCCCGCGTGGATTTGTATCCAAAAGCATCGAAGACTTTGATGCCCGAATCGCTGACAGGGTTGTGGCTGGCGGTGATCATGCATCCCATTCGGGCCTTGAACGCAAGCACGGCGTGATGAAGGGTCGGCGTGGCGCACGCGTCGATGTGGACAACATGGCTTCCTGTCAATCGAAGCCCAAGGGTCAACGAAGCGACCAAAGCGGCGTTATGGGGGCGTTGATCCCATCCAATCACCACCGTGTTGCCTTCACCTGGCAGCGCCGGTTGAGTGTACGAAAGGGCTTCACCAACCAGTCGCATGAAGGCCGGTGTCAAGGTGCGTTCGTTTTCCAAGCGAGCGATGGACGTGGCCTCATCAACGTCTTCCAGCGATGTTAGGCCACGAATACCATCGGTGCCGAAAAAGGACGTCACGTTCATCCCTCATCGGTGGAGACTGTCAGCCTCGTGCACGCCAGTAACGGTGACATTGGGCCACACCACGCTGTTGCATCCAAGGACAACACCTGGATTCATGACGCTGTTGCACCCTGTGGCGACGCCTTCACCCAGCACGGCGCCAAACTTACGAAGCCCGCTCGGGATTCGTTGGCCGCCGTGGCGGAGATGCACTTCCCCGCCATCGTTGCGGAGGTTGCTGAGTTTGGTACCGGCGCCGAGATTGGCACCTTTGCCAAGAATGGAATCGCCGACGTAGTTGAAATGAGGAGCTTTGGCCCCGGGGAGCAGGATGGCGTGTTTTGTTTCGGTCGCATGACCCACCACGGCATCAGCACAAATCCACGAATATTCGCGAACGTATGCGCCGCTTCGAATCGTCGCTCTGGGTCCGATGTAGCAGGGGCCAATCAGGTAGGCGCCCGCTTCAACAGTGGCCGTGGCGTCAACGATGACCCCTTCGCCTCGTACAAAGAAACCAGGGTTGCTGCAGGCGATGTTGCCCTGCAAGTTGGCCATCTGGGCTTTCAAACCCGTATCGTTGGCCGGGTCGAGGACGGTCCAGACCGGTCTTTCGGTTGGCAAATCGGGAAGCGCCCCGTCTTCGGTGCCCGAAAACGAGGGGAACAGCACGGTTGCATCGGCGAGTTCGCCCCAGTCCATGCCCAAGCCAAACGGCCTTTGGGCATCAATGTGGTGATGCCTCAAGCGGCGAGATGGTAGATTCGCTTACCGGTCGATGAATCGAGTCTGAAGTTGATCATGTGCGACAGGTGAAGCGGAATGAACAAGCCGACTTTGCGCGTTGTCAAGCCATGGTTGCGCATCTTGCGTTCGTTGGACAAGAAGGCCACAATGTCTGCAGCTGATGCACCAGGTGCCTGGGCAACGTAGTCAACAATTTCATTCTTCAATCGCTCCAAGCGAGCTTTCTTTTGGGAACCTTTTCCTCTCATTTCTTTCTCATGTTACAGTAGGTCTCGGCGGAGTATAAACACCCGTTGGGATGTCCGTGGGACCCCTAGTTTGAATGCATTAATTTCCAATGCATTTCCATTAAACGACACACAGTTGGAGCCCATCGCCGTTTCAAAGCGGGGTGGAATCGAAGGTCTGGATTTGATTTGATCAACCAGCAATACAATTCATCAACGGCTTCACTTAACGTTGGCATAACGATACCAACGGTGACTTTTCCTTTCTTTGGCTTGTATTCCATATCATCTTCAAGCATGCGTTGAATTCGTTCGTTACTCATTTCAAACAACAAGCACATATGGCGACGAAGCTGATGGGGGAGGCCTTTAGCCCGTTGTCCTGGTTGTATGTAGGAGTCATCGGGGGTGGAACCAGGGACGCGACTCGAACGCCTCTCCTTTGGGCCGGTTTTTGATTTCAGGGCCTTTGCAAACGCCTCGGAAATTCGAAGGGTGTGTTGTTTGTTCTTGAGGCATGTCGGGCCACACTTGCCTTTGCATTTTTTGCTGTGCATGACAACCGTTCGCTCCCAAATACGTCCGTGGGTGATGCCAGAAATGGAATGCTTTGATCGTTTCACATAGCGAGAGGACCGGAGGTCGGAGAGTGACGGTATGTTCTCGCCCATGTTCTGGGGGTTGCCTAGTGGCATATATAACTCGTCAAAAACCGATATAGTATTCTCTCTAAAAAATTAGAAAAGGACACTGAAAGGCTATGTTTTATCAGAATTTTATATATCATAATAACAGTATACATATATACCCAAAAAGGGAAGAACGGAGTTGAAAAAATGGAAAAAAACACAAGAACAAACGGGCAAACAAAAGCAGCAGGTTTCACCACCCTCAGTGACGATCAACTACCAGAGCTCAGTGCTGATGATTTGCACTACGCAGCAACACCGAACCACGTAGAGTTCATGGCTGATTTCATGCAAGCCGAACACGTTGGGCGTTACCACTGGTTTGAGAACTTCGGGTTCACACTCCAAAACGCCGGCCAAGACTGCCTCCGTTGCATCCACGTCGTAGACCATGAGGGTGCAATATTGAGCCTTGCCATCGCCAAAGAGACGATTCGACTGGCCGGAGGCATACTCGAGTTGGCACCTTACACGGTTGTTCGTCCCTTCGTTGGCCAATCCAAGGTTTCGGCACCTGCCCAAACCCCTGCAACCCCAGTTACAGGCATGGAGGTGGCCTGAGTGTGGCTCTATGTTTCAGGCGGTTTCCTTTCTGTGGTGGCTCACCGAGACGACGCAAACGCCCTCCTTGTTCGAGCTCGTCATCCAGACCACATCGTCAGCCTCTTTCCTGACGCAAACGTGACTTATATGCCCACGGCAGACTACCCCTACCGCGTCACGCTTCCTCGTGCAGAAGTCCAATTCGCGGTTAACTTGTACCTAAGCCAAATGATGTATGACAATTTCAAATCAAGCGTAGAGGATGATGAGTATCACGACGTCTGCCTTGATGTCTGGCGCACGATGTGGGCCTACGGCAGCCGCTACCGCCGCGGGGGTGTTTGAGTGCGTACCAGCCACACCCACCCGCTCTACGTGTCGTGGATTCCCGTTGAGGGCGACGACGGGCAACTCGGCATGACCTTGTGCCCGGGAAAGTACCAACCCGTGGCTTCTACGGGGAGTTGGGACCGCCAACTCGATGTCGATGTCCAGGCGCTGGTCAACATGGGCGTTTCTCGCCTCATCAGCCTGATCACCGAAGAGGACATGCAGATGCTACGCGTCACCGATTTGCCCGACGAAGTGGCTCGCCGGGGTCTCGCGTGGGACCACCTCCCTCTCCCCGACACCACTGCGCCGACCGAGGCTTGGATGGAACAGGCGACTCCGGTGCTGAGCGACATCATCGCTACCGTCCCAGAAGGAGCCAAGGTGGTTGTTCACTGCATGGGAGGCTTGAGTCGGGCAGGAACCTTTGCTTCGCTTTACCTTTGGATGCGAGGCATGGACATGCGAGAGGCCATCAATACGGTTCGTGAAATCCGTGGCTCACATGCCATGAATCCTCGTCAAGTGTCTTTTTTGACGGAACTATCCAGCCGTCTTGATTCTGTTCGGCCGGGAGGAGCGTTTGAACATCAGAACCACCAAACCGGTTGCATATAAATCGGCAAAGAAAGAGAAGAGGGGAAAACCATGAACAACAATCCGACCAGAAAAATGATGCAACTGATCACCCATCACGTTGATCACAACGAATACGAACACTACTTGGACGAGACGAATTTGAGCGTGGAGGAACTGCTCGCTTTGAGCCGTGAATTGTACAGGCTCTTTTCGGACCGATGGGACACTCAACAGGCCCTGAACAACCACGGTGTTAACCCGTTTGATGTCATCTCTTTCCTCGAGGCACGGGTTGCCATTCTCGCACGGACAGGAGACGAAGGGTATGCTGATTGGATGCGAGACATGTGGGATCTTGCGGTTCGGTACTCTGACCAAGCAGGACTCGGCCGTAAATTCAACCTCTTCGCAGAACTGGTGGCATCAACCAAGGCTGACCTCTCGAGAGAGGAGCGCTCTGTTTTGTTCTACACACGTGCTCTGAATCGGCTAGCACAGCTCACCGATTATTGGATTGGAGAAGATGAAGCAAGACCGCTGTGGAACGAGCTCATGGAGTATGCTCTTACCTCCATGGTGGGCGATGAACAACACGCGGCGCTGAAGGTCATCAAAGGCAATGCACCATGGTTTGCCGAAGAGAACGAGGAACATTTCCTCCTCTGATTCTTCCCAAAAGAAAGGCGTTAATTCCCCTTGTGTTCAGATGAATAGGCCTTCCAATCGGTTCCGTCCCACCACATCGTATCTCCATTACTCATCACTCTCCAGGTATAACCGGATTC
>NZEQ01000019.1 GCA_002689105.1 Verrucomicrobiales bacterium
TGCGCACGGCTCCCGCCAACGCCATGGCGGCCGTGATGTTGTTCCGAAGGGCTTCACGGCCCGTAGAGCGCGTGGTCTCCTTGAGAATGGGGACTTCGCTCATGGTTCATCCACCGACCGCTTCCCCATAAGCCAAGCGCTTGGGCTTGCTTGGGGTTTCCATCAGTCCTCGTCTTCAACCACTTCGAAGTCGGCATCAACCACGCCATCATCGACACTGATGTCGCCGTCTTCACCGCTCTCTTGTTGCGCCATTTCTGCGGCTGCAGCTTCGTAGAGTTTGGTTGAAACGCCGTGCATGGCCTCTTCGATTTCTTTGACCTTTGCCTGAATGGCGGCGTCGTCCATGGCGTCGATGTCAATGGGNTTGCCATCGTCGTCCTGNACCATNTTCTCNAGTTCGTCCAGGTGAGCCTTCACGGGGTCNACGTCGCTGTCGTCCAACTTATCAGCCGATTCCTCAAGGGTTCGNCGGGTTTGGTAAACCACTTGGTCGGCCATGTTGCGNAGTTCNACCTTGGCTTTTCGGCGTTGGTCTTCTTCGGCGAATTTTTCGGCTTCAGCGATTTTGTCCTGAATCTCGTCTTCGCTGAGCGAGGTTGCNGATTCGATCTTGATGGATTGTTCTTTACCGGTNCCCATGTCCTTTGCGCTGACATTCACGATGCCGTTGGCGTCGATGTCGAANGTGACCTCGATTTGAGGAACGCCTCGTGGGGCAGGCGGGATACCGACNAGTTGGAATTGGCCCAACGTGACGTTGTCTTTGGCGAATTCTCGCTCACCCTGCAGAACGTGGATTTCCACGGCTGGTTGGTTGTCAGAGGCCGTGGAGTAGACCTCGGACCGGCGAGCGGGGATGGTCGTGTTTCGCTCGATCATCGTGGTCATCACGCCACCCAAGGTCTCGATGCCAAGGGTGAGCGGTGTAACGTCGAGTAGCAAGACGTCTGAAACGCCTTCATCGCCGGAGATAATGCCCGCTTGAAGAGCTGCACCCATGGCCACCGCTTCGTCCGGGTTGATGCCCTTGTAGGGGGGTTTTCCAGCCTCTTTCTCAACGGCTTCTTGGACGGCAGGCACACGGGTTGAACCACCGACAAGAATCACCTTGTCCACGTCGCCTTTCTTGAGTCCGGCATCTTTCATGGCTTGGCGGGTGGGCACCATCGTCTTCTCGATGAGTTTGGCGATGAGGTCTTCGAACTTCGCTCGTGAAAGAGAGAGGTCCATGTGGACGGGTTGACCGTCGGCCATGGAGATGAAGGGGAGGTTGATCTGGGTCTGTTGGGTNCCTGAAATCTCAATCTTCGCCTTTTCTGCAGCTTCTTTGAGTCGAGACATGGCCTGCTTGTCCTTCGAAAGGTCAATGCCGGTTTCCTTCTTGAACTCAGCCACCATCCAGTCGATGATTTTCTCGTCGAAGTCGTCGCCACCGAGTTTGTTGTTTCCGGCGGTTGCCTTGACTTCAATCTGGGGTTGTCCGTCAACCTCGTAGATTTCAAGGACGGAAACGTCGAANGTACCTCCACCGAGGTCGTAGACCAAAATGGTCTGGTCCTGGGTCTTGTCAACACCGTAGGCCAGAGCGGCAGCGGTGGGCTCGTTGATGATGCGCAACACGTCAAGTCCGGCGATACGGCCAGCGTCTTTTGTCGCCTTTCGTTGAGCATCGGTGAAGTAGGCTGGACAGGTGATGACGGCTTGCTTTACTTCGTGTCCGAGGTAAGCTTCAGCGTCGGCTTTCAACTTCTGAAGAATAAAGGCCGAGACCTCTTGTGGCGTGTAGGTGGTTTCGTCAACATCGGTGGTCCACTTCGTACCCATGTGTCGCTTCACGGAAATCATGGTCCGGTCGGCGTTGGTCACCGCTTGTCGCTTGGCAGTCACGCCGATGAGTCGTTCACCGCCGTCCTTCGCGAAGGCCACCACCGAGGGGGTGGTGCGGGCACCTTCTGCATTCGGGATCACCACGGGTTCACCGTTTTCGATGGTGGCCACGCAGCTGTTCGTCGTTCCTAGGTCAATTCCAATTACTTTGCTCATTGTTTTCACGTCCTTCAAAAGATGGGGATGCCGCCGTCGTCTTCGTCATCGTCCTCGTCTCCGAGGTCAATGCTCACCTCCCCCGGGGCAGGGAGGGTGTCGTCATCATCCGATTCCAGTGCCTTTCCTTGGGGCGTCAGTTTCAGTGTGATGTCGAGAATGCCGTTGTTCAGGGTCCAATCCACCACGTCATCGCAGGGATGGGGAAGTTCCACCAAAGCCAGTGGCTTGGGTTGGGTGGTGCGCATGATTTCAATTTGCGAACCGTTCTTGATGAGTTCAATTTCAAGTGATTCGGAGTCAAGGTCGCCTTTGAGCGCGAAATCAAGGGTGACGGACATGTTCCATCCATCGAGGTACACGTCTTCTGCAGGGAGCGTGACGGTCTCGTCGTCGTTGGATTCAAGGGCGGAGGGATCGATTTCGACCGGGGCGGCGTCAACGCGAATATCCATGCCCAAATTCTTGAACAGGTCTTCTACGGAAGTACCGGCGTTGAACATTTTTGAGATGTCCGAGATGTCGAAGTTGAAGTTCACTTCACCCTTGGCGATTTTTTCTGGATTGATGCCCAAAGCATCAAACTGGTCTTTGAATTGATTCATGAAGCCCTTGAGTTGTTCGCGATTGATGGGCATGCCCATGTTTCGGAGCATCTCTTCCAACTTGTCCAAAAGGTCATCTTCCCAGTCGTCGGTCATCTCCATTCACCACTACTAAACCATCGGTTATGTAGTTGCCAGTCCATTACCCCATATAAATCTAATGAAAACAGTGTGCTGAGTTGGAGAAAGGAGGCGGAANATCCGCGCCAAGGCTACGCAGAACAGGTCGAAGAATCNTCCACACGANCCAAGGCCGTGTGGTTTTTCGGGCGTTGAGCCTCACTCGCCAGTGATGAGTCGGACCATGGTTCGGACGTGAATGCCCGTAGCACCGTGGCCAACCATCTTGTTGGTCTTGGCGCCCCAGTATGTTCCTGCGATGTCCATGTGGGCCCAGGTGATTTGTTCGGCATCATCGCCTTCGCCACGGTTTGGGACAAATTGCTTCAGGAAGGCCGCGGCCGTGTTGGCCCCGCCCCAGCGTCCTGCACCCAAGTTGCGGGTGTCAGCGATCTTGGAATCGGTCATTTCCTTCTCNAAGGCGGGCAGGAGCGGCATGGGCCAAGCCAGTTCACCAACATCGTTTCCAGCTTCATGNATTCGAGTGCGGAAGTCATCGTCGTTGGACCACAATCCGGTGGCTTCGTGGCCGAGAGCAACAACACAAGCACCGGTAAGGGTCGCGAAATCCACAATGTATTCTGGGTCGTAGTCGGTACCGGCCTTCCACAAACCGTCGGAGAGGACCAGACGGCCTTCAGCGTCGGTGTTCAGGACTTCGATGGTTTTGCCCGAGAGGGTGGTGATGACGTCGCCGGGGCGTTGTGCATTCGCAGCAGGCATGTTTTCGGCCATGCAGGTGATGGCCACGACCTTGCCGGGGTAACCGCTTGAGGCGAGGGCTTCCATGGTACCAAAGACGGTGGCAGAACCGCCCATGTCGTACTTCATTTCGTCCATGTTGGCGCCGGGCTTGAGCGAGATGCCACCCGTGTCAAAGGTGATGCCCTTTCCGACCAGCATCGGATGCTGACCTTTCTGGTCGCCGTTCAANGTGAAGATGACCATGCAAGGCTTGCGGGAGGAACCCATGCCGACTGCAACGAGTCCACCCATGCCATGGCGCTTAGCAGCATCATAATCGATGACTTCGACCTTGACGTTGTCGTATTGCTTAGCCCAAAGTTCGGCTTTTTCGGCGAAGGCCATGGGGTACATGTCGTTGGGTGGGCAGTTGCCCAAATCTCGGGAAAGGTGCACGCCACTCACGATGGAGGCCGCACGGTCGATGGCTGCTGACAGGGTTGTAGCATCGCCTTCGTCGCAGTTGATGCGAGCCGAGAGGTTCGTGTCGCCGTCGTCCTCGTCCTTCTTCTTGTAGAGGTCGTACGAATAATCTCGAAGCATCATGCCTTCTGCAAAGGAGGTCATGCAGTCCATGTCNGCACCGTGGAAAACCACGGTCAATTCATCGCCGTGGACTTTNTTGCAGGAAGCGACCACGGTGGCGCCNGCTTCTCGGTAGGCATGAACATCGGCTTTNGCCTCTTTACCAAGGCCCACGAGCATTGCTTTGCCGCCTTCGGTNCCCATCAGGGTCATCGTGGCGTTGGCCTTCGCTTTGAAATCCCCATCACCGAGGACGCGATTGATTTGGCTTTTCAGCGTTTGAGGAATGCCTTCGACGATTTCGGGGAGCGTTTCCTCACCTTCGAAGAGAGGGAGGACGAGGGTTCCGTTGATGTTGTTTCCTGAACTGATGGTCACTTGCATGGTTTCACCGACCAAAGCCAACGATTTCCACCTCTTCAATCCTCCCCGTCCGGCCTCTGCCTCAAGGCATCAAATTCCAAGCAGGGAAAGNNCCTCTCCGTNCGGAGGAGCGGTCTCATCCGAAGCGAGTTTAGTTTCCACAGCCGCAGCCCTTGGTTTGACAGGTGGCCGTGTTCTCTTCAGGGACTTCTATCCTGGAGATNGCCGCCGTGACCGGGACGTCTTTGGCTTTCTTTTTGAAACGCTTTGGCAGTCGGATTTTCCTTTGATTGCGTTGCGTGTTGCGGTTCATGGTGCTTGCACCTCTTGATTCCATTTTAATGTTCGCCGCGAGGCTTGACATCGTTGATGACATCTTCAATGTGGTTCTCTCTCCGTGTGTAAAAACTGACACCGACAAAACTCAGGATCACGGCCAGGGGATTGAACAAACCGAAGCCGGTAAGGAATCCACCTTCAGCGTCCTGTATGATCACCACGGAGGTGTTGCCGTCTACGGTCTCGTTAACCCATGTTGAAGCGTTGATAACTCNCTTTTGATAGTTGAGATTCCAAGCACCTGCCTCCTCAAAGGCGTCATCGTCCACTTCAAAGGAAACAACCGTGCTGTTGGTGGCGTTCACGCCAAACATCGAGGAGGCCCAGAGCACTTCTCCTGACGGATTGCGGTATTCTAAACTCGCCATCGACGTGGAGGCTTCGCCGTGGTTGGCGATGTCCAAGGTGAGGGTTTCGTCGTCAATGGTGATGGATTGAACCACGAGGCGAGCTCGCCAGTACCACACATTGTCAATCAAATAGCGCATGACATCCATTTCCTCGCCAAGGCGGTCGTTGAGGTTCTCAACACTTCCGGGGACGAACTGTTCATCATCGGTCTCGAAGGTGAAGGTGGGGAAGCCCATCACGCCGTAGCCGTAGTCTCGGCTGGTTCCGCAGTTTGGGTACAAGCCTTGGTTTGCGTTCTGAATCGGAATGTCTGAAATACCGGCGTTCACGGTGTCTCGTATGCTCCAGAACAGTTCCCAATCGGGGGGCTGTTCGGGCCATTTGCCCCACGGGTAGAGGATGATCCACACACCGGTATGCATGGTCACGTAGAGGTCAGCATCGGTGACGTACTGGTTGATGTAGGCGGAATTCGCTGCTGTTTCAGCCTCACTGAACGCACTGCTTCCGGGTTGGGTGGTGGGGCAGGTGTTCCAGTAGTGGTCATAATTTCGGTTGAGGTCAACCTGATTGATGTTCCAGCGGGTGTCGAAGTCGTTCCCGTCGGGGTTGAGCATGATGAGGATGTGAAGTTCAGTGGTTTGCAAGACGTTGATGGCTTCTTCGTCGCCGTTGACCCAACCGTCGATGTACCACTTGGCTGATAACCACGCCAGAGCCGTTCCGAGGTATTCATTTCCGTGATGCCCTCCGTCGATGTAGACGATTTCCTTCGCTGAGCCGTTGGGCTTGGTGTCCATGGACCAGTCGGAGAGACGGACCACCCACAAGGCCTTGCCGAGTTCGGATTCGCCCGTGCTCATCAAGTCCACGATGTCGGGGTGGTCGTCGGCCCATTCGTTGACTTCCAACGTCAACGCTGCCCACGTCATGTGAACATGGCTGTCAACCGGGTCGCCAGGCCATGCATAGAGGCTTTCGGGGTCAAATTGGGCCGAAGCGGTTGGAATGCACGCCAGCAACATGCAGAGGGTCAACCCGACAGCGACGCGCATGTTTTTCCCTCGGGGGTGCAAAACAAAAACGCTTGCATGGGAGAGGCTTCACCAGTCTGAGGTGAAAGCGTTCGGATTGGCGACTTTTTCTCCCTCACGGGTCCAAATGCTCGGTCCGTCGGTGGCGTAAATGTCGGCGAAGGGGTCGATTTCTTCCTCTTGCAAGTTGCGTTGCATGTAGGCTTCCACACGCTCGCGAAGGTCAGGCTTGAACTTCCAGTAGTGAATGCGCCACTCACGCCCGTCCCAAAGGGTGGTTTCCTCCGACTCAGTGGTCAAGAGATCGTAATCCTGGAACATGTAAAACAGGTTGCGGTCCGTGGGTTCAAGGGCGTTGTCGATGATGCGGTTGTAAAAACCAAAAAAGCCGAGGGCGTGTTCTGCCATGCCCTGAGCCACTTCGGTATCCATATCGAGGTCGATGTGTTGTTGTATGGCCTTGGTCAGTTCTGCGAGTGTCATCCCCATGTTCGTCCCATCCGAGTACCTGAACCGCGTGTTTTCGGTCCCTGTTGCTATATTTTATTGGTCACCGACCCATATTAAGTGTTCCATCGTATTTCATGAAAACCGCTCTTTCACCCTTGAAATCGGCGCTCATTCTTCATCGGTAGGATGATGAAGGGGGCGCCAACCCGCAAAATGCATGTCAGACGACTTTGAGGAGGGGGCGTTTCTTGGCCTTCCAACGGCCGTCGGTCCGGCCGATATTGCCGTCGTGCCACTGGCGTATGAGTTGACGACATCGTACGGAACCGGGGCCTGCGATGGCCCACGCGCCTGCCTTGATGCCAGCGCTCAAGTGGAACTTTTTGACGACCACCTTGGCATGGACCTCCCTGCAGGCCAAGCCATGGTCACCGAGCCAATTTGGGAAGGAAGTGCTCCAACGTTGCGAGGGCAGCTCGATGAATTGGCGGCCCATGCTCGGTTGTTCTACCACGGGGGCGTGTTTCCCTTGTTCCTTGGTGGTGAACACGGCATTCTTCCACCCATCATCCATGCGGCCAGGCACCACCCGGCCGTGGATGGTGACCTCTCGAGATTGACCATCGTCCAACTCGATGCCCATGCAGACCTGCGCTCTTCCTTGGACGGTGAAATTTTTTCACATGCATGTGCGGCCTCCAGAAGCCTTGATGTCGGGGCTGGACGCTTGCTTCAGGCCGGCGTTCGAGCCTACAGCGAGGAGGAACTCGTGCGCATCAATGGCGACAAGCGCATCAGCACCTTCTTCGCGAAAGACACGCAGCACCCTCACGGTGGCAGCGAAGTCTGGCAGACTTGGTTGGATGAACTTCGTTCGCTCTCTGGTCCGGTCCACTTCACCCTTGACATCGACGGTTTGGACGGCGCGCTGGTTCCTGCTACGGGGACTCCCGTTCCCGGTGGCTTGAGTTTCTGGCAAGCCGTTGAGACGGTTGAGACGTTGTTCGCCAATCCTAAGGTGGTGGTCATCAGTGCTGATGTCAACGAGATCGTTGCTCAAACCGACGGGGTGTTGACCCAATTTACTGCGGCCTTGCTGGCCACCAAAATCGTGGCCAATCATGTCCTTGCTCGCAGGGAAGGGCGCTGGAGTGCCATGCTTTCAACGCAAGAAGAGCCGTTTGATACGGCGTTTTTCAAGGATTTTGACGGAGATGCGATTTCGGCAGTTTGAAGACGAGCACGGCACGGCAGGCGGCAGGTGAAGGTATGACGGGAGAGGCGAGTCAAGGCGCTCATGTGTTTTTGGATTACATCAACGCCGTCTTCGATGACGAGGCCACCTATGAATGGCTTTTTTCACTGATGAGAGAGGCCGTACAACAGAGCCCTGCTACAGAGGTTCACGCCCATCTCGCTCCCTTTGATGGAAGCACGTCTCCTCCGGGATTTGCAGCGGTTGTTTTGATCGATGAAAGCCATGTTACGGCGCATTGTTATGCAGATCGTGGCCTGTTGGCCATCGATTGCTTCACCTGCGGCGACACCGACCCGGATACCATCGCAACGCACCTTCATGACCGATTGGTTGAGCAAATGCCAGCGCTTCAATGCGTTCGCAGGCAACGGGTAGACCGGTTCATCACGGAGGTTTGACCCATGACAGTGAGGGCCTTTGTGGATGAACACTATCGTCACTTCAACGCAGGGACCCTTCGCCGAGCAGCGAATTCATTGGTCGACCATCTCGAACAGGGCGGAGGTCTCTTTGTTACGCTCGCCGGAGCCATGAGTACGGCAGAAATAGGGCGCAGTCTTGCTCAAATGATTCGTGCGGGCCATGTGTCTGCCATCTCCTGTACCGGAGCCAACCTTGAGGAAGACGTGTTCCACCTCGTCGCACGGGATGCCTACGTTTCCGTTTCGTCCCCCGATGACCTCACGGCTGAAGATGAAGTGGCGTTGTTGGAGCAGCAATTGAATCGTGTTACGGATGTCTGCATCCCAGAGGAAGAAGCCATTCGGAAGATTGAACATGCCCTGATGGAGGTCTGGACCCAGGCTCAAGCCGACGGTGAATCGCTCCTCCCTCATCGCTTCCTCTATCGCCTTCTTCTTTCCGATGCTCTTCGCTCGTCCTATCAGGGGCTACCCGAACATTCCTGGCTCTTGGCTGCGGCGGAATCCGACCTTCCGCTTTATGTTCCTGGATGGGAGGATTCTACCCTCGGGAACATCTTCGCCGCCCGCTGCTCACAGGGCATACTTTCTCCCGAACTTGTGTTGAGTGGCACCCATTACATGACGCATCTCATGGATTTCTATCGGCACTCAACTCAGCCGTTGGCTTTCTTGCAATCCGGTGGAGGCATCGCCGGAGATTTCCCGATTTGCGTAGTACCCCTTTTGCATCAAGACTTGGGTGAGGTGGACGTACCGTTGTGGGCCTGGTTTTGCCAAATCACGGATGCCACAGCGTCTTACGGCGGTTATTCGGGTGCCCCTCCTAACGAGAAAATATCGTGGGGCAAACTCGGCCCTGACACGCCCCGGTTCAACATACAGAGCGATGCTAGCATCGTTCTTCCCCTGATTTTTGGCTATGTTCTGGACCTCTGAGGAGACGAATGACCCAAAGTCTTGAAGGGGAGCCGTCCCACATTGAAACCATGACCACTCAGCGAAGGTTGGCGTCAGCGTTCATGATGGCGCTCTTGGTTGCTACGGTTCTCCCGCTTCATGTCCAAGCGGATGACGCCCCCTCCGTTCGCATCACAACGCATTGGGTCGGTCAAGGAACCACGGACACCGTGCATGCGTACATGCTCACGTTCTCCGACAACGGCACCTACGGTTTTGAGGTTGAGATGAATCACGTCCACAACGGGAGTCAACTGCCCACCAGTCACAGCATCACGTGGGGCAGCGAGGCAGGCATGCGAACGGCCTTGCTTGAATTCAACTCGTCCTTGTCGTGGGGTGATAGCGTTGACCTCGCCGTCACCATCACCGACCATAACGACGCAGAAAATCTCGACATTGAGACGGTGAGGAGTTTCGTGGTTGGTCTTTGGAATCAACCCATGGACGACCACGAAGTTCTTCTTTCAACGTCGTGGGAACTTGACCAATCCTTCGAAACGACGACGGGCGACCAAAATTTCACGCTGAGTTTCACCGGCCAAGGCTGGCAGGAGCGTGTTGGAGACACCCTTTCCTCGTGGGAACTCGGAAACGGTACCTTTGCTACCGTTGAAAGCACAGCTGAAGGCGTGTCGGAACTTGATTTGGTTCTCACTCAGGTGTGGAAGAACGAGACCGTGGTTGCAGGCGTGCTGACCAGTCAAGTCTTCGATGCTCGCGGCTTTGGGGACTTGAGAACAGAAGTGATCGATGGTGAAACCACCACCGTCATCGACGCAGATGTGTCCCACGCCATGCTGAACCGTTCCATCATCAACGGGGTTGTCGGTGAACGTTTGTCGTTGGAAGCCACGGGTTTGCTCAACGTTTCTGAAGACGATGGCGAGAACAATTCACTTGCCATCGATGGGGAGTTGGCTGTCTTTTTCTTTGAATATGAGGACGTCGACGGTGTACGGGTGCTCCAACACACCCAATTCGAAGCCATGGCCGATTTTGTTCTCATTGAAGACGACACCCGGCTCGATGTTTCTCTGGACGGTTTCTCCTCGCTTGAACGCTGGGAAAGCGGGGTGCGAACCCAGCATCTTGAGGAATTGTACGGTGATGGGACCTTTGGCTTCGCTGGCGAAGAGGAAAACGCTTCCCTGCAGGTCAACGGCACCATTCTCGACCTGCACACAAAATTGGAAAACGGGACGACCCTCATCGATGACCTTCATGTCGATGGAACCTTGACCGGTGATGTTCAGGGTTCCTTCGGTGTTGTTCGAGGCATTGAAACCACGGGCATGCAAGCCAATGCCTCCGGTCAAGAATTCTTGGTCAACGTCATCTTTCAGGAAACGTGGTTCAACATCACCGGGGTCAACGGGGGGAATTTCTTTGACGGTGCAGGGGTCGGTGCAACCCACAATCAAACCTGGGACTATCAAGCGGTTCAGTCCGATTGGGACAACCGGACGGTGCGATTGGTTTGGCGCGAAACAGGTCCCGATGCATCCGAAGGCGAAGACTTCCCAGAACGCAGCCCGCTTCAGCAAAATGCCACGGCCCCCTTGGCCGAAGAAAGCCTCGGGGACTTGACCGTGGGCCGAGAAACCGGTTGGATGCCCATTCCACTCAACACGAACGACCGCCTTCGTTTGAACGGACAGGAAGGTCTCACGCTCACCGTTGAAGTCGGTGAAACGCGCACGGATGTTCGCGATGGACACAACCTCAGCGTCATCGACTGGACGGGCGTCTACGAAGGCAGCGGTGAAACGGGTACGGCCACGGGTGCTGTTGTCGTTGATGGTCCGCTCAAAGGCCTGCTATCTACGGTTGAACGTTCTCTGTCCTTGCCCTTCGGTGATGAAAACGAATCGGTGGTGCTTCAGGAAACTCAGGTCCTTGAACGGGTTCTTTCGCCTGAGATCGTCAGTGCTGATGACAACCATCCACCGGTGATTTCACAAATCGGATGGCGAGAAGGAATCGCTGTTGGAGAAGGGGGCGGTGTCGCTCATTTGCAAGCCACCGTCGAGGATGCAGAGTGGAACGTGATGAGCGTGCAAGCCGACCTCACTGCCCTCGGCCTGGGTGAGGTTGAACTCAACGACCGAGGACTCGATGGCGACCTGGCTGTGGGTGATGACGTTTACACTGCGTCGGTGATCATCCCCGGTCTTGAAATCGGCTCGTTCAGCGTGAACATTTCAGCAACCGACACCTTCGGGGCCATGGCCACCGGTGAAGAAATGCTTGAGGTCTCGAATCAACCGCCTCGCTTGGTGGATGTTGAAATCGCCCCGTCCTCGCTGGAACGAGGTCAGTCGGTTGTGGTGAACATTGAGGCATATGATGGGCACGGGGTCCGTTCCGTTCACATTGACCTGCGCAGCTATGGAGGTGAGGTGGTCAACCTGACTTCCGAGAGCGGAAACGGCCTTTGGGCGGCCATGATCGAAATGCCGGTTGGGATGACGCCGGGTCACCAATCCTTGTTGGTCGTGGCGGAGGACGAACAAGGCGCCGTGTCACAACAACGCGTTTACACACCCCCGCCCAACGGTGTCGGAGATGCTGTGTTTGGGCCACATCACGTTGACCAAGCGGTCAACCTCCCGGTTGAAGTTCACATTCTCAACGACAGGCCGACGATTGTCAGTTCAGCCTCCACTGTGGAGAAAGACACGGAGGCCACCGTTCATTACACCGTTGAAGTCAACGACCCAGACGGTATTGAGCGCGTTCAAATCAACCTCGGTGTATTCACTCCAATCGGAGGCCAAACATGGGCCTTCATGCACGATGATGGCGTGAACGGCGGGGATGAAGTTGCTGGTGATGGCGTCTACTCTGTGGCGTTGTCCATTAGGGACGGTACGCCTTTGGGCACCCATGAAATTTCACTACGAGCCGTCGACAACTACGGCGAACTGAACACCGCTTCCACCGTGATTACCCTCAAGGAAGGTCAAGGGTCGACCGACGGGACCGATGGCTTGAGTGGCGCCGTTCTCGGTGGACTTGGATTGGTGGTCCTCGTTGGTGCGATTGCTGTTTTGACCGTGCTTGCCCGCCGTGGTGGGGAAGGTGGCGGCGACCGATTTGGCATGCAATGACCTCCATGTTCTCGTGCTTTGGAAGGGGCCGTGAATCTTCGCCGACAACCGTTTAAACCCCTGCAAGATGGGGAGGATACCTGCGAGCGTAGTGTAGTGGTTATCACCGGGCGTTGCCAACGCCTGAACCCGGGTTCGAGTCCCGGCGCTCGCACCACTGCGAGCCATTTTTCTGATTTTATCCAGTGAATGTTTATGGGGTGACCCAGTTCAAGAGGGTTCGTTAACCATGAGCGACCGACGCATCATCTTCGTGGGAAAGAAACCTCTACACGCCTATGTTCGAGCGGTGGTGAAAGCTATGGAAGACGGCGACAAGGAATTGCAATTGGTCGCAAGGGGCGCCACCATTTCCCGTGCAGTGGATGTTGCTGAGGTGTGCCGTCGTCGCAACGGACACATCGCTCAAGGCTTGCCTGAGACGGTGAATATTCAGAACCTCTCCTGTGAGTCTGAGGAAATTGAAGGCGAAAACGGTATGCGAACCGTCAGCGTTCTGCGCATTGATCTCCAAGGTGTTGGCGACGTGCCGAACGATCAAGAGGAATGAGCGGCCAGTAAATTCAGTCGTCGTTCAATCTCAGCGGCTGTTTTCTCGTACACCTCGTAGTCGTGCCCCACCGGGTCTTCAAGTTCCCAATCTTCGTCGATTTTGATGGCTGGACAGTGCACGCCACATCCCATGGAAATCACCATGTCAAAGGTGCTGGGGTCAAATTCATCCAATCCCTTTGGCACCATGCCCTCGGTTGAGATGCTTCGGGATTCGAGCAGTGTCAACGCGTGTTTGGCGACACTTGAAGCGGGGTGGGTTCCGGCCGATGAGGCTTCGAAGCCCATGGATTTGGCCAAGCCTTCAGCCATTTGAGAACGGCAGGAATTTCCGACACACACGAAAAGCAACTTCATGATATGAGGAGGCGTTCACTTGCTATCAATCCTTGCTCCATAGATGTTGATGGCTTCACATAGGGGGGCGTTCTGGACCGGTCATGTGGCGGGCTTTAGCGATGAACATCGCCGCCTTCTTCCTCCTGTTTCTCCTTCACATTCTTTTTGCCTCTCAGGATTTTGACCTCGCTTTTTCCGTCGTTGCGCTGTTCATCAGCCTTCAAGTGATTCTGTTTGGACCGCTGACCGTCGTGCTTGAAGGGGCAAACCTTCGAAACGACCGCCGCCAGACCAATCGGGTGAGCTTTTTGTTTGCTCTTCCGCTCTCCTTTGGCTTGGCGTGGGCCTACGGCGGTATGGCTTGGTCAATAACATCGGTGGGCGCCGTGGTGGGGGCCACCTTGATTCTCCACGCAACGCTTGACCGACAATTGTCCCTTGATTGATGGATTCCTGCATTCCTCCCCGTGGGTGGGTTGAAGTAGGCCAGTACGGTGGTTTGAGCATGGCGGATTCCCCAGTCTCCATCAACTCACCCGGTGCCTCCAACGAAGCATCCGCCGGACCATCCCCCCAAGAGCAGAAGCAAATGGAACAGGCGTATGCTCAGATGAAGCGCAAAATGGCGATGGAAGAAATCGGTCGTAAGATCAAGCACAAAATCATGGTGCTCTCAGGCAAGGGCGGCGTTGGCAAATCCACCGTTTCGACGGGTCTCGCTCTTTCCCTGGCCCAACAAGGCCACAGTGTGGGCATTCTCGACATTGACATCACCGGACCAAACGTGCCGAAGATGATGGGATTGGATGGCCGCCGCCTTCATGTTGAAAACAAGCGCATTCACCCTGCTCAAGGCCACTTGGGTGTCAAAGTCATCAGCATGGCTTTCCTGCTCGAAGACGAAGACACACCGGTCGTTTGGCGAGGCCCCATCAAACTCGGAGCCATTCAGCAATTCATCGGTGATGTCGAATGGGGCGAATTGGATTACCTCGTCATCGATTTCCCACCGGGCACTTCCGATGAACCACTGACGGTGGCNCAATCNCTTCCCGATATCGACGGCATGGTCATCGTCACTACGCCGCAACAAGTGGCGCTTCTTGACAGCCGTAAATCCATCACCTTCTCAGAATCCCTCAAAGTCCCCGTTCTTGGTATCGTGGAGAACATGAGCGGTTTTACGGTCAACGGAACGACGTCGCCGGGAACCGAGGTGAGCATCGCGGCTCCCGGTGGAAAAACCCTCTCGGCNAAGGCCGATGGTGAAGGGAATTTTTCGGTTACGCTGGATATTTTCAAAGAAGGTGGAGGCAAGGACACCGCCGAGGAATTCGGTGTCCCGTTCCTTGGTGCCCTTCCCTTTGACCCCGGTTTCGTGCGAGGNGGCGATGANGGTGTTCACCGNATCGTTTCTGAACCCGAAGGNCCGTCTGCCTTGGCTTTCGCAAACGTNGTTGCTGCCATTCAAGACCAACTCTCGGATGGCGCTGATGGCGGTCTTGAAATCATTTGAGGTGGCGGTATGAGCGAAACCCTTCCGAATCTCAAGAAATTGGAACGTCGTCCTCAGGACATGGTTCTCACCTACGACAACGATTCGGAGTTCACGGTTTCCTACGATGATTTGCGTCATGCATGNCCCTGTGCAAAATGCTCACCAATGCGCAACGAGGACGACACCAGTCGAAACCTTCGNCGCCAAATTGAAGCCCTNCCTGCGGAAAAACCGGCNGTTCGCACGGTTGGAAAATACGCATTGGCCTTTGANTGGCAGCAAGGCTGCTCCAGCGGCATCTATCGGTTCGAGCGAATTTACGACCTCGCCAACCGGCGTGACCCTGACCGTGGTAAGCCCTATGTTCACGGTGCCTGGTAGAAAACGCCTCGCCGGGATGCTTGCTGACGACGCTTTGATGAAGGGACGCCATGACCACGACTTGGAGTGAGNCCNCGTGCAGAGNGTCTATTTGACTTGGATGATCAGCGCCTTGGCGCTTGGCGTCATCCTGCTCCCGGTGTTCAAGCCACCGTGGGCGAAGTTGTCACTGCCCCCCTTTGTTGACTTCTTCCGAAGGTATTGGATGCACATCCTCATTGTTTTTGCCATCTACAATGCCAAAGACACCCTCGACCAAATCGACCGNCTTTTGATGGCGAGCACCGGCCTTGACATGACGCCNTACATTTGGGCCATTGAGGGCAATTTGGTGCTCTGGGTTCAACAGACCTTTGAGGCGGACTGGTTAACCACAGTGTTAACTCACTTCTACGTCGCCGGTTTCATGTTCATATGCTATGTTTCCGTGTTCTATTTCGCTTATTTTGACGACCGATGGCTTGCCGACCGAGTCACTCTTTCCATCGCATGGGTTTACATTCTCGCNGTACCGTTTTACCTCTTCTTCAACGTTCGAGTGACCGGCGANACCATACCTGAAATGCAAACCCTCGCTTACACGCTCACACCTGAAATAGCGGATTGGTTCCGCCGGATTGACCCGTTTACCAACGGCATGCCTTCGCTTCACATCGGAATTCCGTTTGCAGTTTGGCTTTGCCTCACTCGATTTGATGACGACCGTCGTTGGAATCGCTATCGCTACACGGTGTTTGCCTACACGCTCCTCACGGCCTTTACCATCATCTACCTCGGAATCCATTGGTTTGTCGACATCATCGGTGGCATGCTCATCGCNGGGGCCGCCGTGTCNATGGCGGACCGAACCTCCAACTCCTGGTGGAAATTTTTTGACGAGCGAACCATGAACACTCGAATCGTCACCGTGCTGACCAGTCCCAAACAGGCATGGTCATGGATTCGCTCCCGGGGGGGTCGTTTACTCCATCAATACAAATCACCTTCCAGCCGTGAAACTGGGCACATTGCTGTGGTCATTTTGGTCATTGTTGCTGCCGTCATCACGTGGGATTTGACGCACCGGGCGCTTCCCGCTGGAGGGGTTGAGGCTCCCGAAGCGGCTGCAGCTGCCGACGGATGGCTGGTGACCTTGGACAACCAAACCGACGGNCCCTCTCTCCTGCTGCATGACCTTTCGTTTGCATCGTTTGACCCTGTATCGGTTGAGGTTCCCGACCTGACATTGGATTCCACCTATGCGCTCAAGGAAGACCGTCTCGTTGCCACGAACGCCACTTCGTTGCTTGTCTTTGATGTCGCGCAACCTGAAACACCGTTGTCGAGCATGCCGTTTGGTGAGCATGACGATTTGCTTTTGTGTGAGCAAGCCGGCTCGCCCGTCATCACCTACACCACGAACGGGNTGCTTGATGTCATGAACTTTGAAGGGCAAACTTTGCTNGATGACCAGCGGCCCAATAACATACGAAGCATGATGTGTACTGGCTCGGAAATCGCNTATGTCACACAGGACAAACCGATGGAAGTGAACATCATTCAATTGGGTGTTCGAGGCCAAGTCGCCTATNTCATCAACGCCACTGCTCCGGTCGAGGAAGACGAACTGCTCGCCTCNTGGGGCATTCCNGTNGACATGGAAAACGCCAGCATCCAGAACATGGCGTTCAACCGCGAGTATCTCGCCGTGACCGTGAACGTTTCCGCCACCGACCGATTGGTGCTCTACAACCGTACNACGGCGGAGCAATGGCTGGCCAGCAATCCAAAGTACCATGTTTCGGATTTATCTCTCGATTACGGTATCCTTGCTTGGTCGGTCCGAGACCATTACAACCCACTTTCACCTCAACAGAAATACCTTGACCGTGAAATTTACTTTACCGAATTGGACACCAACACCTCCCATGTCTTGACATCGGATGCAAACGACCAGTGGGGCCCACAAGTCTTGGAACAACACCTCGTCTATTTCCAAACGGACGGTGAAGTGGTTTCCGTTGAGGTCCATTCATGGGAACCTGAGTTGAGGTTGTACTCCAGCCTCGTCCTCCAAGCCGGTGTTTTGGCCGCCTTTGTTGTGGTGGCTTGGAACATGTGGCAGCGGCAGAGCGAACGTCGTCAGGAACGTCAGCCGTGATAGCGCACTCGTGTGCGGATGTCCTCAAGGCGCGTGTGAACTTCCTTGGCAGAGGGAACGGAGCCTCCCTGTAACGCTGGCGCCGGCCCAAGTTCTTCCTCGGCTGCGAGATAGCCTTCGATGACCCAATCAATGGCGCCTTCCCATTGTGGGTGGGAGGCCCCAAGAATTTCGTCCAGAACGTGCAGATCAATNCCAAAGCGCTCAACATCGTATTCAATGGACGCTAAACCGAAATCGATGAGGTGAACCTTTTCGCCGTCGATCAAAACATTGTTGCTGGATAAATCACCGTGCGTTGTGGCTTCACGGTGAAGTCGGCGAACAGCGTGGCCAACCCGCTCAAGAATGGCTTTTACTTTCTGGGCGTTGATGGCTTCATCGTTGAGGACTTCGATGAGGGGTTGGCCCTGAAGGTGTTCAATGATGAGTTGGCCTCCTTCGTAATCCAAATCCCAGACGGAAGGCACCGATAGACCGGCTTTGCGAATGCGTATCAACAAACGAGCTTCGCTGATCATTCGGCGGACGCCGAGTCGATGGTCGAGGTTTGGGTGTCGCCATGAGCGCGGCCGTCGTTGCTTCCGCACNGCGNTTTTTCCAAACCANTCGCCTTTCCAGACCTCGGCTTCTGCACCCAGGTGAAGCCGCTCGGTTGGCGTGAAGGCCATGGTTCGCTCACCGAGGCCCTCTTTTTGAACATTCATGCCCATCCGTTCCTTGAAAAAGGGTCGGTGCTTGGGTTANATGAGTCCCATGACCGTGAGCCTTCCGATGTGTTCTGTCAACTTCATGGACACGACGCTGTCCGTTGAAGAACAGGCTGTCGCCGACCGAATTCAAGAACTCAAGGATATGTTGGGGGAGGACTTGCTCATTCTTGGCCATCATTATCAGCGCGACAGTATTGTCATGCACGCTGATTTCCTCGGGGATTCGTTCATGCTCAGCCAGAAGGCGGCTGAATCGAAAGCGAAGCACATCGTGTTCTGTGGCGTTCACTTCATGGCAGAATCAGCGGATATCCTCACTTCGGACGACCAAAACGTCATCCTTCCCAACCTACGGGCTGGTTGTTCCATGGCGGACATGGCAACGTTGAGTGAGGTTGAGGTGGCTTGGGGTGAAATCCTCAAAGAATCCGGCTTGAAGGACCCCATCACCCGCGACGACCCGGGTCAACCCGTTGGTAAAGAAGAGGCGTACCTCGTCCCCGTCACCTACATGAANTCCAGCGCNGACCTGAAGGATTTCGTTGGNCGGCACGGTGGTGTCGTCTGCACTTCCTCAAACGCCGAAGGGGTGTTGAATTGGGCCTTTGAACGAGCAGGTCCAAAGGGCGCNGTCCTCTTTTTCCCTGATCAACATCTTGGTCGAAACACGGGTTTGGCCATGGGCATTTCAACCGAACACATGCCAACATGGACCCCAGGAATTGGTGCCATGGGTGAACTCAAAGGCGCTCGAATTGTTCTCTGGCATGGCTTTTGTTCCGTCCACAAGCGCTTCACGCCTCAACAGATTCATGATTTTAGGGCGCAATATCCCGATGGAATTGTTGTGGTTCATCCGGAATGCCCTCGCGAAACGGTTGAACTCGCTGACGCCAACGGCTCAACGCAATACATTCGAAATTTTGTCAACGACCAACCAGCAGGTTCCAGCATCGCCATTGGTACCGAGATTAACATGGTGGCTCGCTTGGCTGCGGAGCATCCTGACAAGCACATTGAATGCCTCGATGAAGAGATTTGCCCGTGTTCAACCATGTATATGATCCATCCAGCCTACCTCATGGACGTCTTGGAGCGTCTGGTGGATGGAGAGGTGCCCAACCAAATCGTGGTGCCTCAGGATGTCCAAGCCGGTTCACTGTTGGCCCTTAATCGCATGTTGGCCATTTTGAAATGAGTTAGCCGAACCACGTTTGGCCGCTCTTCCAGCCGAACCACGCCAACAGGGGGCCGACAACAGCCGAGGTCATCACGTAGATTCCAGCTGTTCGCCAACGTCCGTCTTCCATCAGCATCATCGTCTCCACCGAAAAGGTCGACATGGTGGTGAACGCTCCTAAAACGCCAACGCCCAAGAGGAGTGCTTCGGCCTCACCGAGTACGTTGGCCAAGGAGGCGGCCATCACGATGCCAAGCAGAAAAGAGCCGACGAGGTTGACGCTGAGGGTGGCCCACGGGAAGGCCTCTGAAGGCAATGTTTCGCTGATGTAGAATCGCAAAACCGCACCAGCAGCCCCCCCCAACGCCACCAGTAGCCAATGGGAGAACATGACCTTCACAGCCGGTTGGCCGCTAAAGAATCTCCTTTCAATTGGGTCCATCCTCTGCCGTATGGACATGGTCATAGGCTGCCGGCACAACCGCCTTGCATGAGCACAACCGTGTGGTTTCTCACCTCCAATCCCGGAAAGTTGGAGGAGGCCCAACATCACTTCCAAGAACTCGGGATTGAGGTCAAGGGGTTGGACCTGCCGGAAGACACCATCCTTGAACCTCAAGCCGGTGATTTAGAAACCGTGGCGCGGTCCAAACTCGCTCAGGCCTTGGCCCACCTACCCCACGAAGGGGCCATGGTCATGGTTGAGGACGCCGGTTTATTCGTCGACGCCTTGGATGGATTTCCCGGCGTGTATTCTTCCTACGCCTTTTCGACCATTGGAAATCACGGCATTCTACGATTGCTCTCCCACCTCGTGGACGACGACCCTGTTCGCATCAAGAACCTCCGGTCCGCTTCGTTTGAAGCGGTGGCGGCGCTGTGGGATGGAGAGAATGTTTTGCTCGGAAAAGGGGTCTGCAAAGGAGCCATTGCGACGAAAGTCCAAGGTGAAGCAGGGTTTGGTTTTGATCCGATTTTCATTCCGGCCGACTTGGACGATTCAGGCGAGCCCGTCAGCCCGGGTGTCCTCGGTGCCGTTAGTACTCACGGGCAGACCTTTGGCGTGGTGGGCCCGTACACCAAACACCAGTTCAGTCATCGCCGTCGGGCGCTTGAGGATTTGTTGAGCCAACTTCCGCTTCTTGAACCCGATGAATAAGCAAGGCTTCCATCACCGTCATAAAGAATCAAGGATTGGGTCGGGCGAGGGACATGGGATTCGCAAGGACCGCCGTTGGTGTGTTGTTCCTTTCCGTCTTGTTGTTCTATCTCGCCACGGTTGGGCAACTCACCGATGAGGCCAAATGGGGCTTCGTGGGCGCCATGGGCGTCCTTGCTTTCGCATACATCAATCTCGGAGGGAAGGCTCAACCTGCTTCCAGGCCTCGACCACGAAGTCCACGACCTCAGGCTGTTGAAGTCAAAGTTGAAGACGAATTGCCCGAAGTCGAAGAGGACGATGATGACCTTCCTGAACCGGTCACAGCTGATTCGCTTGACGGTGCAACTCTACGTGAGCGAAAACTGGCGAAAATTGCTGCAGCACAGGCCGCCGCAGAGGCCGCCCAAGCAGAAAACCTCTCTGAGGATGAGAACGACGCTGAAATGATGGTTGAAGTCGAGGTGGAGGACGTCCATGTCGCTGACGAATACGTCGTGGATGTCAGTCCGGAATCCGTCGAAGACGCCGATATTGAGTTGACCGTACGTGACCGGCGAGAACGCCACGAAGCCATTCGAGAGCGCATCAAGCGCCGACGGATGGGCCAGATGGCTGATATCCGAGCTTCGACCGCTCGCATGTGGGAAGAGCACGCTTCGGGAGAAGACATCGTGGCGCTCTTACAGACGCCTGGCCACGGCCACACGGTGCTGGTCGAGCCTGAGCATCCTGAACCGGGGCATGTCTACGGTGCAACCTTTGTTCGAATTGACGATGCACGCATTTTGAAACTCCGCCTTCCGCTTGATGTCGGTTTTGAATCCGTTGGTCCAACCCCTGCCGCTCAGCCTGAACTCCCAACGCTTATCGGTCCTGACGGCAAAGAATTGCCACCGTTGCTTGGTCCTGACGGTTCCCCACTTGCACTTCCACCCCTTCCTGCGGCGAGCAGCGCTCTTGATGCTCTTCGT
>NZEQ01000020.1 GCA_002689105.1 Verrucomicrobiales bacterium
GGCAAGTGGGACGAAATCCTCGCTGAACCGATGTACACCGACAAGGACGTCTTCCCCGCCACCATCGCCACCCAGCATTACGCTCGCGGTGTCGCCTACGCTTCGAAGGGCATGGTGCCCGAGGCCGAAGCCGAACAGGTGCTGTTCAAGGAAGCGCTCGCCAACCCAGCGCTCGCCGGTCGTATGATGCATAACAACTTCATGTACCAAGACCCCGCTGACGGACCGTCCATTTTGAACGTGAACGCTGCTATTTTGGAGGCTGAAATCGAATACCGCCGCCAATTCCTTGCCAAGGAAGCCGGCGAAGCCCACGACTTCACGGCTGCCTTTGATGAGTTGCGCCGTGGTGTTGACCTCTCGCTCAACCTTGCCTACAACGAACCTTGGGGCCAGATGCAACCTGTTCGCCACATCTTGGGTGCGTTGCTCTTTGAACAAGGGCACATCGAGGAGGCCGAGGAAGTCTACCGCGCTGACATCGACCTTTGGAAGGACAACATGTGGGGCTTGCTCGGCCTGAAATTGTGCCTTGAGGCTCGCGGTGATGCACCCGAGGAACTCGCTGCTGTCACGGATTTGTTCAACGAACGAAGTGCTCGTGCGGACATCGTCCCGGCCAAGACCTGTTTCTGTGCCCAGGACGCACTCGCCAAATCCTGCTGCGACTGATTTTTCTTCTTGATAAATCGGATTGGCCTTCGCTTCGGTGTTGCCATAATCCTCATGAAGACGGGNTNNCTCNNNGGNANCAATGGACATTGANACNGCGGCAAANATNGGNGAGGCNGTNAGCGGTATCGCCATTTTGTTCACGCTCTTGTTCAGCCTTCGGCAAATGAAGCACTGGAACGAGAATCGTCGCTATGAAATCGGTCGAGACCTCGCAGCCCACATGAACAACCCGCTGGTGCACCGGGGATTCTCCGTCAGCACCGTCAAACTTCACGATGAATTGACACCTCAAGAACTGGCGGCTTTGACCCGCGAAGAAAAAGACGCCATGAACGCCTTGATGATCGGCATGAACAACATCGGCGTGCTCGCCAAGAACGGGCATCTCTCGATTGACTTGGTAGAGGATTTCTGTGGCGTCTANGTGCGAATGTTCGCCAGCCGCTGGCGTCGTGTGATTCAGATTTTCATGATGGTCAACGTCAACAAGACNGGTGAAGACTCTGAATCGATTTGGGCCGGTTTGTTTTGGNTNTTGGATAACCTTGAGGGCCGAGGCACCAAGGGCATGTCACTGAAGTAGACACCAACGAACAATTGAGTGTCTTCAACCCCAACCCATCAATTGACGGAAGGCNGGGGTTGCGCAGAGCTTGTTGACATCGTCTTCGGAAAAGTATTTCGCAGCAAGGGCCGAACGCACTTCTGATTCACTCTTTCCCGTGGCGCCTGCCATGTTGATGACCCGGTTGTAGCTGCCTCCACCGGTGTAGCTGCTGCCGCTGTAGCCNGTATTTGGTTCTCCGAAACTGTAGGACTGTGGGGTCTGAGTGCCTTGGCCCAAGAAGCGAGCGAGCAGGTTTTGCAAGAATCCCATGTGATCATCTCATTGACTGCGGGGCTGCCCGGGCCCCGCAGTCGGTTGGTGTCCCCACCGCATGCGGTGGCAGGTCATCGCTTTGCAGCTCTCTTGGGCGGATATTGGTTACTTTTGCCGGCCTATAATGGTTCATGTTTTGCTCACCACTCGAAATGCGGGTTCAGCCCGCCCCGCCACTTCATCATCTCCAAGTTCAACGGTCGTGTCAAGTCGACGAAGTAACTCTACGTGGGTCGCAGACCAGGGTACTTTTCCACCGCCGGTGCCGGCTTCCTCCCATGTCCCTTTGTGGACCAGCGTACTCAATCCATCAGCCTGCTCGTCGAGCATGGGGTGAATGTCAAGCCAAGCGTGGCCCAACTGTTTGATTTCGCCGCCCATTGATTTCCAACCCATGGTCGCCACTTCCTTGGCCAATTGCTCTTTTGGAATCGCCCGTGGTGCGATGAGCAACGTTTGCTTCAAGTGCTCAAACGTGTGAACTGGTCCCCATCCAAGTTCATTGATTCGAGATGCGACNGATGATAGATGCCCTTCCGTCCATCGTTTTGGAATCCATGCCATCAGGGCGCTTCTCCCCTTGGTCCCGACCACCTGTGTGCTGCATTGAACCACGGTGATGGGTTCTTGGGCCGTGTTTGTGTCCTTGGAGCGTGATCGTTTCGCCTTTGTTCGTGCCCACGGATTTCCCCGTCGAAGCAGGTCGGATGGAGCAAGGGGCCAGTATCGAAGCCTGAGGGCATCTGGATGTCTTGGTAATTTGGAAACCCAAGTTTTCAGAGGTGCAGTGAGTTGTTCTCTTGAGATGCGAGTGCACACCCATCCCGTCGTCCCGTGGAGGGTTCCCGGTAGTCGAATAATGCGACGCGTGTCGGCGGTGACGGTGGGGTCAACTGGAAACCCTTGCTCAAGGACTCGTCGCAGCAAGGCTTGTCGCGTCGTTCTAACAGCTTCCTCACGCTCCTTCGGGTCGGGAATGGAGAATAAAGAGCGGTCGTTGTCCTTGAAGATGAGGTGAAACCCCTTCCCTCCACTGTAACTTAGCGAAAGCAACGTCAAGTCTTCATTCGCTTCAATCCAGAGCAGGAGGCGATGGGCGGCTTTTCTCGCTTGCTCCAGACGGCGGTAGCAAAAGGGTGTGAAATCGATGTCAAACACCACCCAATGGTCAATCAACACCGGATGCGGGGCGTCTTCATCGCTCCGTTTTGGAAGGTTGACAGGGGTTAACCAGGCCGATGTGCCAATGTATACATCACGTGGACCCTGTTTCTTCAACTCCTTTTGGAGGGCCTTTGATGATGAAAATTGTCGACTCGCGGTGGCCCAACGGTCGTTTGGTAGGCGCCAACGAAACTGGTGACGTGATGGCTTCTCCACCCATGCAAGGTCGCTTTCATGCGACCCGTACCACGCTTCAAGCGCTTGTTGGGTCAGCATCAAGTCGTATGCAGCGGTTCATCCTCTCAACCTTTCTGCTTCAACGGCTGGCAAAAGAATCCCTTTTTTTGTCCAAAAACAAAGTTCATGCTGGGATAAGTATTAGATTCATGTGGTAAAACCGAGCAATATGGCAGTAAACATGCAAGAGAGCAAGCGCGCCCGTCTTGGGGCCCTCTGTGCCCTGTATTTTGCACAAGGCGTTCCGTGGGCCTTCATCACCGTCGCTTTTGTGGCGGTACTCGTCGATGCGGATTCGATCACCGACGAACAGGTTGCGGCGTTGACATTTGCGGGCACCCTTCCCTGGATGTTCGGAAAACTCGTGCTCGGACCGCTCATCGACCGCATCCGCTTTCCTTCCTACGGGCTGCGCCGTCCGTGGATCATTATCGCCCAACTTGGGATGATCATCACCATGGGCATCTTCCTGTCCATAGACGACCCCCTTGCTGATGGTAATTTAGAAGCCGGCCTATCGTCCATCATGATATTCTTCCTGATTCACAACATTTTCGCGACCTTGCAGGACGTCAGCTCGGACGCTCTCGCAGTGGACCTCATCCCAGAAGAGGACCTGGCCCGAGCGAACGGGTTCATGTTTGCCTCGAAGGGTTTCGGCTTCATGTTCTCCACGATTGTGCTCGGTAACATCCTCTCTGAGTCCGGCTTCCGGGCTGCCTTGATGGTGCAGTTGCCCGTGCTTGCGGCCATCATGCTGGTACCCATCCTCCTGCGAGAGCGTCCCGGCGACCGTCGTTTCCCATGGGATGCAGCGACGGGTGAAACCTCCTCCTCTGCCGAGTCGGGCACCATGAGCCTCGGTGACATCTTCTCTGGTCTTCGCTCTGCGCTGAGCGGTGGCGCGCCCGCATGGGCCCTGATGTTTGCCGTGATGATGTGGATCGGCGGCGGCATGGGTGCCGGCATGGGCCTCATCGACATCCAATTCCCCTTCTTGTTCATCGAGGAACTCGGATGGGACGAGGAAGAATACCGCCTCCTGAAAGGCGGGCTGATCACCTTGGCCACCTTGCTTGGCGTTCTGACCGGCGGTGAACTCGGACGCCGCTTTGGCATCAAGAACGTGCTGTGGTGGGGCATCATCGTTGGAGCCTCGTTAACCACATTGTGGTCCTTGGGCCGGTCGCAGTGGGATGACTCGAGCGTCATGACGCTCGTGTGGATTCTGTGGACCTTCAATTGGGGGATTGTCGGCAACAACGTCATCGCGCTGCTCATGAGCCTCACCGAAAGCGACCTCGGCGGAACCCAATTTTCACTCTACATGACGCTCATCAACGTGGGCGCGCTGTCGGGCACCCTCCTCTCGCCGCGGATTGTCGAGGCTATTGGTGGCAACTACCCCAACCTCTTCCTTATCGGTGCTGTGCTGCAGTTCTGCTTGCTCTTCCCACTGAGCAAGATACGCGGCGCGATTACCTCGTCTCCTGACTTGATGCTTACCAGCGCATCGGAAAGCGAGTGACCGTAGGATGCACACCTGCGGAGGCCTTTGATGAATCTCGAAACCGCTGCAAGTTTGGGTGAGGCACTGGGCGGCCTCGCCATCATGGCTACGCTCTTGTTCGGTCTTCGACAAGTGATGGAAGTCAACCGAAACCGTCGGTATGAAATTTCTCAAACCATCGCACAATCCCTTGAAAATCCACTTGTTCAACGAGGGTTTGCAACCTTCGGAGGAGTGGTCACGGTGGATACTGGCCTTGAAGAATTGATGGGACTGTCTCGCGAACAAAAGGATGCCACCAACGCTGTTATCGTTCTCATGGCCAATCATGCCGTGATGACCTACCATCGGAATCTCTCGTTCGACATCGTCTATTCGTTCTACAAGCCTTATCTCTCGCTCATAGGGCCTAGCATGAGGCGCATGATGTTCCTGACCGAGCAAGGCTACATCATGCACGAAAAAAGCAGCGTCACCGAAGAGGATGGAATGGGGACATTCCATTGGGTGATTTGGTTGCTTGACCGGCTTGAAGGGCATGACAAGCCTGATGAATTCAAGCCCCATCTAAACAAGAAAGATTGGCTCCCCTGATCACGCTTCATTCTCGATTTCTGGGACTGGCTTGTCTTCGTTTTCGTTCAGCAACACCGCTTCTTCAACATCCTCCTCAGTTTGGAGGCGGACGGTGTAGCCCGCCGTTCCAGCCGCACCGATCAGCATCAACAACGTGATGATGACGGCAAAGGGATGGTCGGCAATGACGCCTCCGAGGCTGGAAAAGAATCCTTCACTGTCGCTTTCTGCGTCGGTCGATTTGGGTGTGATGAGCGAAACAACGGTGGCTTGGTCGTACGCTGAGCGCGTGAAGGTCAGCATGCCGTCCATGTCGTTTTCGTACTCATCCGAGGGCGTTGTCGGATTGAGGTCGGAGTAGAAATCGGGACGCTGCTCAAACTGGATATCAACCGGTTGCGAGAGGTCCATCGTCAGCATGACGTCCACGGTGTAGGGGACTCGTGATTCAAAGAACTCAATGTCGCCGAGGAAGCCCCAAAGCGTGACAGCCGATCCGGAAACATCGAAATGCGCCCATTGGCCCCATGCGGATTCATCCACGGAGAGGTCATAGTACCACGAATCAGCCAGTCGGTTGCCTTCGCCCTGCGCATCGTTGCTCCCGTCATCACCGAGGTCGATGTCGAGCTGGAGGAGGCCAACTTGGCCTGTGTCCAAACTTGACTCAACCGCGGTGAACGTGGCCTCGAGACGTGTGGTTCCGTTGGGAATCCAGACGTAGTGGGAATCCTCAGTGTAGTACACGGCGCCCGTCTGGCCGTTGTTGAAGTGGTTCCAATCACCCTTCCAAGCGTGGCGGACACGGTCGGTGTTGGCGGGAATCGTGGTGGTCGTCATCATGTTCTCGTAAATGTCGTAGGCGTCCCAAACCGTGTATTCGGGGTGGTCAACGATGCCATCGCCGTCTTGATCTCGCATCAACTGCAGGGTGCGGGCCAAAGCGACTGCTGCGTCAAGGTCCGTCAGGCCGTGACCGATGCGCCAGTCGTGGCAGGCTCCGGTTGCGCTACGGTAGCATTCTTCCGGGATGTCGTTGCAGGAATCTTCGTCGTTGCCGGCTTCACAGGAATTGGCCATGCCTTCGTAGCGAGCCGTCAATTCGAGAACGAGCTCAACTTCGTGGACTCGGCTGTTGTTGCGCTCGTTCCAGTCTTCAAACTGGCCGTAGGCTGCGGTCCCCTCTCCTCCAACGAGGCTGTCGCCAAAGTCGTGGTCGTCCCGGTGGTAGTCGGCTGCGCCCAGTGAAGGTGCAACGTCGAGCAGAATGCCGGCCATGCCACCGACGTGAGGTGTGGCCATGGATGTCCCGGAGATGGCCATGTAGTAGAGGTCGCCTTGGGTACGGGTTGACGCATCAATCGCCGTCCCGCGAGGCGCTGTAGCCCAAATGTCTCGGCCGGGTGCGCCAACATCGGGCCAGGTGTGTTGCTGGTTCATGCAACCACGTGAGGAAAAGGAGGTGACAGCAGTACCGTCGTGGGTCAGTGCAGCGACGGAAATGGCCGATGGCGTGTTGGCGTAGACGTTGGTGCGCAGGTCGCCCGAGCACTCTGCGCCCGAGCCTCCGGAATTTGAGGCTGCAAAGATGACAGCAACGTCGTTCTCGTAGGTGAGGCGGTCGGTCAGTTGGGTGATGGTGCCCTGTGGGTCGTAATCACCGTCGCTGCCCCAGGAGTTGGAAACGACCCGAATGTGATGGGGGTTTTGCCCAGGGATGGAGTGCGCATAGGTCCACTCAAGGCCTTGAACGCCAGCGAAGATTGAGGCGCCGTCTCCTGCGCCGAGGGCGACGAGTTGGCCGCCCTTGGCGACACCTGCTCGGCGGCCAGCAGAAGCGTCCCCGTTGCCAGCAATGGTGCCGCCAACGTGAGTGCCGTGTCCGGAGGAGGTGTCGGAATTTCTTGTCTCCACCCAGTCGTTATCAGCGGGTGTCCACTTGGCGGAGTAGAGCGTTTTCTCACCGGTCCAGGGTTCAAGATAGTCGTAGTCGGGATGGCCGGCATCCACACCGGTGTCAAGGTCGACAATGGCGGTACCGTCGCCGTCCCATTCGCTGAACGACAGGTCGATTTCCCGAAGAATTTCCCCTGAAGGTGAGATGATGACGCGGTCCCAGGTATCGGTGGCACGCACCACGTGGGTCGTTTCGTGCATCATGATGCCTGGGTTGGGCTGTCCTCCCCACTCCGATGGGAGGTAGAAGAACTCCAGTGGTTTGTCGAGTTCCAAGTATTCAACCCGGTCCCAGGTGGAAAGACGGCGAACATCGATGGCTGCGCCTTCGACAAGCCCTCCATCCACCAGCGGGGCTTCGCCAAGAAGTTCAAACCCGAGTTGTCCGATGAACGATTTGTCATGGGAGGTTACGGGAGAATGCAACTGGAAAATGACCGGTAGACGGGCCGTGTCGTCCACTTCGTCGAGCCGTTCCACCAAATCGACGTTCATCTTCGATGCATCGCCGAGTGGGTTGGTGGAATCAGCGAGTGGTGATGCGGTAGCGCCGACCATGAGGAGTTGAAGAACAAAAGCGCAGAGGACCATTGCACGACGTGGGGTTGCCATGGTGAATTTCCACCGCCTCGGTGTTATAACGCTGATGGTTCCTCGGACAATAGGGATAAAGAGGACAAGGAGCAAAATTATGTTCAGGTATTTACATGCAAATGACAACTTCAGGATACATCTCTGCCTTTCAGGGTCTTCGTGCCTTGTGGGGTTGGTGGCGTGGGAGTGAGAACGATTCGGTTGATGCTGAACATGAAGAGCGAATGAAGGAGGCACAACAAGAACGAGAACTTGCACTCTCACGAGCCCAAACCATACGGGAAGTTGCCGAGGTACGAGCTGAAACCGAGCGTTCGGTCAATCGATCACGGGCCCAGAGTCGGAAAGAGCGCCTCCAACCGGTCATGGCCATGTATGCTGCTGTTCAAGCCAATAAACGAGCCCGTTTGGGTTCGCCGGATGAAGAGGAAATGGATTGAGGACTACGCTTTTTCTCTTCTGCAGTGCGAAACGATAAGAGGGCCATCGGAAAACGGAACACTGAGGCCTGTGAAAGTTCGACTGCATCAATTCCTTTCACGAACGGGTCAATTTTCCTCCAAACGGGAGGTGAAGGAGGCGATATGGTCGGGTGAGGTCACGGTGGCCGGCTCGGTGGTCAAGGACATCGCTTTTCAGTTCAATGCGAACACGAAAGAGGTTCACTGGATGGGCGAGCCACTTCACCTGCCAGGTCTTCACCGCACCTACGTGCTCAACAAGCCAAGGGGTGTGATCTGTTCGAGATTGAATCGTCAAGAACGCTCACTTGGAAAGCATTCGGTCTTTGAATTGCTCAGGGAGCATGTGGACGACTCCACCTACGACCGGATGCTTACGGTTGGTCGCTTGGATGAAGCGACCACGGGCCTGTTGATTCTTACCACCGATGGGTACCTCGTCCACCGCATTGCTTCACCCGATGGTAAAGTCGACAAAACCTATGCTGTGAAAACAGATCAGCCGGTTTCTGAGGACGACCTCGAGACGTTGCGAAAAGGTCTTGCCATCGAACTTGAAGAAAACGGGGTGCTTTCCACTTACAACACCGCTCCCGCCCGGGTCGTGGTCGAAGAAGACGGCACCCTCTTGCTGACCATCTCTGAAGGTAAAAAACGGCAAGTGCGCCGTATGTTTGCCTCCCTCGGATTTGAGGTGGTGGACCTTCATCGCCGTTCGATTGGTGGCTTGAATCTCGACCTGCTCAACCTCGCCGAGGGAGCCTCGGTGGAGATGGACCAACGTTTGCTATGCCAGTCCATCTTCAATGAATCATGAGACAAAAGACCTTGAAGCACCGCGACCTAGGTTGGTTGAGGAAGCACAATGCCCGGTGATATGTCCTGGATGAAAGCTCGCTACGATGAACTCAACGAGAAGTCCCTCTTGTGGGAGCCGCCCACGCTCGAGGGCCCCAATCAACCGCGATGTCAGATGGATGGAAAGCCCACCATCATGCTCTCTGCAAACAATTACCTTAACCTCACCACGCACCCAAGGGTCGTTTCTGCCATGCAAGAAGCCACGACAAAATACGGCGCTGGAAGCGGTTCAGTTCGGGCTATTGCGGGTACGATGGACATCCACCTGGAGGCCGAGAAGAAGGTCGCTGAATTCAAGGGTGTTGAGGCATCGTTGATTTACTCCGCCGGCTACACCGTGAACGTTGGTTTGATTCCAACCTTGGTCACCGGTTCGCAAGATGTCATCATTTCAGACGAGTTGAACCACGGGTCCATCATCGATGGTGTTCGTCTCACGAAGGCTTCGCGTGCGGTTTATGCCCACAACGACATGGGCGAGTTGGAAGCGGTCTTGAAAGCCCACGAATCCTCTGAACGAAAACTCATCATCACCGATGGCGTGTTTTCCATGGATGGCGACATCGCTCCACTGGATGAAGTGTCGGCGCTTGCTGAAGAATACGGCGCCATGGTCTATGTCGACGACTGTCACGGAGAGGGTGTTCTTGGTGATGGGGGTGCAGGTATTGTTGACCATTTCAAACTTCAAGGCAAGGTTGATTTTGAAACAGGCTCGTTTTCCAAAGCTTTGGGTGTCCAAGGTGGCATTTTAGCAGGGACAGAGATGACGCGAACCCACGCTCTGAACCACTCGAGGTCGTGGCTTCTTTCCGGGTCACAGCCCCCTGGCGTGGCCGCCGCCCAAAAAGCAGCGATTGAGGTCCTGATGAGTGAGCCGGAACATCACGCCAAACTTTGGGACAACACGAATTATTTCCGGAAAGAACTCCAATCAATGGGCTTTGACACGGGCGATTCCGTAACACCCATCATCCCCGTTATGTGCGGTGAGTCGTCAACAGCGAAGGCCATGACACAAGCCCTCGGTGAACAGGGTGTCATGGCAGGCGCCATTGTATTCCCGATGGTGGCCCGTGATAAAGCCCGAATTCGAACCCAGATGTCTGCAGGTTTGAGCCGCCAGGATTTGGATGACGTCTTGGCTTGCTTCGAGAAGGTCGGGCCGCAGGTTGGCGTTCTTTGAGTTCATTCCGACTCAAAGGCGTCCACGACTTCGAGCATTTCTGTGTCGCCGTCAACCATTTCTTCCGCTTCAATGGCCTCGTCGGGCTTCACTTCCAAGCCGATGAACGGGTCCTTTCCGTCTTCAATCATGCACAAGAGGCGCCACCGTGGAGCCCAAGACAAGTGGACATAAATGGGTCCGGGTAACAAAAGCAAGGCCCAAACCAACAACGGGGGAATGACCAGCAATTCCACACGGTCGATGGTCAAGAGCGCCAGTCCCAGGAAGGGCATGGGGTAGAGAATTTGGCGCGGTGGTGCGACTGGATGCCGCTGTGAGAAGGCGATCAGCAAGACGGAAACAAAGCCGCAGGCTCCAGAAGCGATGATTAACAACGAAGCGTGGAAAATCCATTGAACGCCCCATACCTCGCTGCTGTCTCCGTAGGCGTAGGGTAGGATGAGGGCCAACGCCACCAAGAATCCGTAAAACCCTCCGATGTTAGCGGGGTGGCTTAACCACAACGGGAGCCGAGAGAAACGGCGGGAGAGCGATGTGCCCAAGAGCGTCTCCTGCTCCTGGGGAGCCAAGGCTTCGACCTTGGACATCCATGTTTCATTGGTTGGCACAACTTCCGGTCGATGGAAACGGTTTTGAACATACGGGTCGTTTTTCTGCAAAAAGATTCATTCTTTGCCACGGAAAAACGAAACGAGCGGGCTTTCAACGTCCACGACTTCCTCGTCCTCAAGCCAAGAACGCTCGAGCAGCCCAGAATCGTTCTTCTCCCGGTCTCTTGCATCTTCAATCGGGTCGTGAACTTCGTTGACCGCATTGCAAAGAGCGATGGCCTGGTTGATCAGAGCAAGATGTCGGGCAAGGGTGCCTGCCACCTCTTTTGCACTTGAAAAATGGCCAAGAGCCGGAAAATCCTCGGTATCCTGAACCAGCGTGAACCCTCCGAGAAGGTCGTCTGGTATCGTGCGAACTCTGTGTTCTCCTGGAGCAATCCAACGCCCGTCTGCCATCTGTATCAATACCCGAGCTTCCCCCATCGGTTCCGTGTCCATGAAGGGGTGATTGAGATTGACCGCCAAAGGTGTTGAGGCATGGCTCTGGAATCGAAGCCAAACCACGGTGGCGTTCATGATGAGGGTGATGGCGGCGAAGAGGGATGCAAGCGCCGATGATAAGGCGAATTGGCGCAGAAGAAAGAAGAGCACCAAAGCGAAGACAACGCTTCCAACCATCGCCGTGTTTCGCCCTTTGATGAGGGGTTGTGCCACCGGGGTTTCGATGAAGCGAAGCATGTCGGGGGGCAGCACCGAAGCATCATCGACCATGCGGTGAACCAAACGCCGCTGACTTTGAACCTCACGCCCGCGGCATTTGGTGGTCGCTGGCCGTTTGGGTCCATTGTCCAGCATCCAACGCATAGGTTTCAATGACTTCGAGATGACCGGAGATGTCAAGCCCCCAGGCCGTTGACCATTCGGACAACTTCGGATGCAATTTAGCCCATTGCTTGCGAACACCTACGGCGTTTTTCCGTTCGTGGTGGAGCAACATCGCCGCCGTTTGGATGAGCCCTTGAACGAGAAGAATCTCGGCATTCGGGGCCTCTCTCCGCTTCAGAGCATTCCACAAATCTTCCCATGATTCGTGAGCGTGCCAGAACTGGGCGGTATCAAATCGGTGGAGTCCTTCGTTGAGCAGTTGCGTCTCGCCCGCATCGAGAGGTCCGGCGGTCAACGGGCTCATGCCCGTCCCAAGCATCATGGCTTGAAACGCTTCGCCCTGTCCCTGAACTTCCGCACTCTTCAAGAGGGGGTTTGGGGAAGGTGATGATGTAGGGTGCGTCCGCATGGTCACAATCGAACACGGCGACATGGTCGAACAACGGCGCGGAGGTGTCGATGTTCTTCGCGTCTTGGTTCGAAATCTCGCCGCTCATGAGCAGTCTGGAGCCGTTTATATTCGACCTTCCTCCGACCGGGAAGGATGGTTGCTTTTCCGGCTCGGTCAACCCGTCATGGCTTTCCATCAGGGCGAGACGGAGCAACAAGGTTTGGAAGCCCTTCTTAGCATTGAGGAAGATGCGCTGGATGTTGGAAGTGAGTTGCGACTCTACGAGTTGACGATGAACGCCTTGCGTTCAACGATGTCCCAACATCCCGAAAGCGTCCTTCATCTTGAGCACCAAGAGCAAAAAGCGACTGGCTCCTCATGGTGGTCAAGTGTTCGTCTTCCTTCGACCTCGTGGCGACGTGCCTCTCGACTTGAGGAGATTGAAGCGTTGGCCCTGGATACCGAACATCGGCGAAGAGAAACAATGGAAACGAATTCGTTTCAACTTGAACCTGGGCATGTTTACCTGCTCGACTCACCGGACCCTCATCCAATGATTTCCCTTGGCGTGGAATTGGCAGAACGTGGGATGCCCCTCCTCGGTATGTTTGGTCTGCCCCATGCGCAAACTGAAGCAACCCACCGCTTGCCCAGGCCCCAAACCTATGCGTTACTCTCGCCACATGGTGGTTACGAGGTTCTCCAAGACCAAGCTTCGATTCACGCCGTGGTCAATGCTTTCCAATGGGGGAATGAACGCTCGGTTCTCCTCATCGACGGTTTGGACCGCCTCGCCAACGCCTTTGGAGAAAACGGCATGGTGGATGTGTTCCGTTCAATTTGTGATGGCGTTCGCTTCAACGACCATATTGCTTTGATCACCACGGACTTGGAATTGTTTGAAACAGCCGTTCAACGTTCCATCGCGTCAGAATCGACGAACCTCCGTCAAAACACCATCGCGCAATGGATTGATGACCCCGATGTCCTTTGGGACCATCCGGTCCTGATGGCTCCCGATGAGGAAGAAGAGCAATGGCTCGAGGCACAAATCCGCCATCAAGGTGCAAAGGTCGGTGGTCCTGCGGCGTACGGCGACACCCTCCTTGAGGGCGGCAGTTTTGCACCCGAGGATGAAGATCGAATTGAGGCGACCCAAGCGTTGAGCGAAGTGGTTGAGGCTTGGCCTGAACAACCCAGCCGCGTTCGTGATGCCGTGGCAGAGCCAGAACTCAGCAACGTCGCCATCGGTTCCACCTCGTGGAGGCCCGAAGTCGAATCCTCGGTGGTTCGTGGAGGCTATGTTAGCGAATCTCCAAGAGCGATTGAGAGCCCAGATGAGGGACACGATGCTCCCGCCGAGGTCAAGCGAGGGCGAAAAACCAAACCGGCACCCAAGGTCGCACCACCTCAACTTCGTTCTCCGCAACGCCTTCCTTCGAGGAAGCCGAGGCCACAACTTCCGGAAATTGACCAGGGCTTGACCACCGGTCGAAGTTCTGCGGTTGTCAACAGCGCCTCAACCTTGCCGGACTGGCCGACCAAGGCTCAAGCCAAAGATGCGTTTCGAAAGGAAAACATGGATGTGTTCTCCGATAAACAAAGTTCTGCGCTAGAGCGACAGAAGAAATTGGCGGTCCCTGCGCACACCAAAGCGCTGAAGGACAACGTCGTCAGTTCACCAGACCTTTCCGAGGCAACGTTGCCGATGCCAGCCATGAACAAGACGGTCAAACTTCCTTCAGAAGCGGATGAAGCACCGCTGACCAACAGTCTTCGCCCAGTCAACAAGGAAACTAAACCTTCCAGGGAGGTCTCCTCAAAAACCCAAACCAAAGTGGATGTTGAGAAGGCGTATGTTGAATGGTCAACCTTCGACGAACCCGACGGTATGGATGCGACGGCTCTGTACAATGAACGGGGAGAGGCTTTGAAGCGATACGACGGTGAAGAGCCATGACGCCTCCACCGACCAAATTGCGGACTCAGTTGGAAGAAGCAAAGCGCCAGCTAAGGGATTCCATTCATGCCCAACACGTGACCGATGGCCCCTCTGTTGAACCATCCACGCCCTCCGATGCCCATCAGCGTCCGGC
>NZEQ01000021.1 GCA_002689105.1 Verrucomicrobiales bacterium
ATTGGAACCTACCAGTGAGTACGAAGTCCCCAACCCCCCCACTGCTTCGGCAGTACAGCGGAGCGGTTGGCCAGCATTCTCACCCTTGCTGGCCAATCGTTCCCATGTCTGTTGAGGTGAAGGTGATGAACGATGAACGAACACAACATGCGCAAGCCTTGGCTTTTGATCCTCATTCTTTGTGGATCCTTGCTACCGACAGCAGCCATGAGCAGTGCCTCGGAAGAGGTCACCTACACGCTTTCGGGTCACGTCTACACGTCGACAGGTGAGCCTGCGGGTTCGACCTATGTACGGATTGATGCCATGGAATCGGTTCTCTCCAGCGATGGAACCTACAGCTTCCCGGGCATCACGCCTGGTGAGCACACCGCTCGAGCCTATTTCATGAACGATGGACACACGGTGGCCTATCGAACCATCTTCATCGATGGCGACACGACCCTTGACTGGTATGAGGGTCACAATTGGATCACCGTCGATGCTCTGGATGCAAACGGTGACCTTCTTGACCAAAGTGAATCGGTTTCGGTCTCGCTGCTTGAACGCAACGAAAGCCAAGATTTCAACAACGGGCGAGCGGAGTTTGGACCCTACCTCACCGGAGACTATCACACCGTCTCCACTTCACTCAGCGGGTCCGCTTCCGAGCAACTCGTCGTGTGCTTGCGCTTGGAACCGGGTTCCGCCGCGACCCCTCGCGTGAATCATCTTCAATTCAAAGAAGGAACAAACAGCGTCTTTGGATTCCTCTCGGATGCGTCGGGCTCGCCTGCACGTGAAGTCGAGGTTTCCAGCGGCGATGTTCAAGCGACGACCAACGACCAAGGATTCTACCTCCTCAACGGCCTACCGCTCAATGCTGAAGTTGAATTGACGTTCAGCCAATCCGGACAATCGATTGCATCGAACCTCTCGGTTCTTGTTGACTACGGCGCAAATTGGCTCAACCACACGACCTCCATCGCCCTTGAGTTGCCGCGCAATGCCACGTTTGTTGAATCTGCGATTTCCGTGCCGTTCGGCCCGGTCAACATCGGTTGGACCATCGGGGCCTACACCGATTATGTGGAGCTCTTCGTCGGTGAAATCAGCCAAGCAGGTTTGATCTACAAAGGGACCTCAACCTCCTTTGAGTACACTCCGACCGCCGCTGGCACATCTGAATTCTATTTGGTGTCGTACAACACCAACGGCAGCAATCCTTCGGCTCCTTCCCTCTTGGTGTTGTTTTTACCCACGGAATCCGATGATGGCTCTTGGACCTCAGGGATGTCGTGGGATTACAGTCTGGTTCACACCCCCGAATACCGTTCAAATCGTACACTGACCGCCATCGGAACAGAAGACATTACCGACGCCTTCGGCAGGGTTCGCTCAACCTATCTGCTGCGAATCATGGACGATCAATACGAAGAGGGCGAGCAGGCGTTCCGTTGGGTTGACACCGAGACCTACCTTCCTGTCAAAACCTACTGGGTTGATGCCCCTTCTTCCTCCAGTTATTTCCAGGAGGGTTCACTTGGGTGGATGTTCACGGACGGCGCCAACCCAACCGGACTTTTCGGTGAGGTGCCGACTTCTCATCTTCACTTCAATCGAACCAACATCATCGGCGTACCTGGCCATCCAAACGGCTATGACGACACCTTGAATTCGGTTTTGATTGAACACAACGTCTCAGTCTCCACGGCAGCGGGTGTATTCAGTTGCACCTACATCGCCATCCAAGACGACGATGACGGTGTCCTTTCATGGGAACTCTGGTACAACGCCACCGTGCAAAATTATGTCAAAATCATCGACAGGCTTCCCGGGTCGCATTCCGACTCGGTGGTTCACGAGTTGACCGGTTACGACAGGCCACAAACACCCGAGTTCTTGACCGAAACCACCGTCCAAACCGAGAAAACCTTTGAGATTCAATGGTCGGAATTCGTTGGCGCTGAGGCCTATCAACTGCTGGAAAACGGCGTCGAGGTTTACCGAGGCGTTGAAACCGGGTTTGAACTTCGAAACCGAGAGAACGGCGTCTATCGATATCAGGTGAACGCCATCATGCCGCTCGACTATCTGCTCCTCGGTTCGACGTTGGATGTTGAGGTCTCCTTCCTCCCACCGCTACCTGTCCTAACCGCCTCCGCTTCCTTCATCCAACCCTCGGAAAAGGCCCTCCTTTCATGGGACTACGCCTTCGAGGCAGAATCCTACACGGTCACCATGCAAACACCGGACGGGGATGTTGTTGAAGTCTACAAGGGCAGTTCCACCTTTGTTGAGGTTGGCGACCTCGAGCCGGGACTGCACCGATTCAGGCTGACCGCCACGGTTGACGGCGCGACTTCGGAACCGTCCGACTCGATTTTCGTCACGGTCGAGGACCCGTCTTCCGCGGGTTCTGAAGGCGCCATGCCGAGCCTCTCGTTCCTTTCCTTGGCCTTTGTCATGTTCACAGCCGTCTTGCTTTTGGAAATCAGGAGAGATGAAACATGAACAAGCAACACCTTGTGGCTGTGTTCCAAGTGTTGTTTATCCTCTTCGCNGGGTGGCAACTCNACGATTTNGCCCAGTCCGNNCTGTTGACGATTGAGGAGGGAGAACAGCGGGTNGTGGATTCAAACGGCGTTGATTATGNCTTCGATTCATCGCCNCAGCGAGTTGCATTGACCAACACCTACGCTGCGACGGTGATGAAAATGCTTGATGTCGACCCTGAGGTCGTNGTNGGNGTTTCAGGTGANTTCGACAACGACGACCTGTGGCCCGAATTTGCATCAGTAGCCAGGGTGCAAAATTCNGCNCACTCCGAGATTGATTTTGAANCNCTNTTGGACGCNCGACCCGANGTTTACATCGTTTTTGCCACCAACGGAATGGTNGACACNGAAGCAATTCGGCACAAATTAAACCCCGTCGGCATTCACGTGCTCGCCCTTGATTTTTACAAATACGATTCNCTACGNTACGAGATTGGCGTGCTCGCTGATGTNTTTGANCGNCGTGATGCTGCTGAGCAGCTTTTCGAGGATTTTGACGCCATTGAAGCCATGGTGGACCAGCGCGTCCAAGCCATTTCCGATGAGGACCGGCCCGAGGTCGTGATGGAGCACCATGCTTCGTTGACTCGCGACCCGGTTGTTCTGACCGGTACCTCCCAATGGACGGACCTCATCCAAATGGCCGGTGCCACCAATGTGTTTGCTGATTTGCCCGGCCACACGACCCACGTCGACATGGAAGCCATCATCGATGCCAATCCCGAGGTGCTCATGTTTGACGGTATCACGTTCGAAATCGGCTACGATCGGTACGACCCAGACGACAAATGCAGCACGCACATGCAAGCTGTACGCGACCGCCCAGGATTCGACGGCATGCAGGCCATCACAGACGATCGCATGTTGATTCTTTCAGGAGAATTCGCAGGCCCGATGATGGTTTACGGACTCCCAACGCTGGCCAAGCATTTCCACCCGACACACTTCGAAGACGTTGAGGCCGATTTCTATCTGGACAACTTCTACTCAGAATTTTTTGACGTTGAACGGGTCGGGACGTTTTCGTGTACTTCGTAGGGGGTGAAACGGTGAATGCCCTTTCTGTCCAACACCGTGAGCAGGGTCGTTCTCAACTCGTGAAAATCGGATTGATGGGCCTCTTGACTGTTTTCGTGAGTTTGGTGGCGCTCGGCCAAGGTTCGTCGAGCAACCTCGATGTGTGGACCACGGCCAAGATCGTTCTGGGTCTCGAGGAAGGGACAAGCCTCCAACATGCCATCATTTGGGAACTCCGGCTCCCTCGCGTGTTGATGGCCATCGTTGGTGGCATTGGTTTGGCGACGGCAGGGGCTCTCATGCAAGGTTGTCTTGGAAACCCACTGGTCTCACCGCTCACCCTGGGTGTGGCCTCCGGTGCAGCTCTCGGCGCTGCTTTGGCCATTGTGGTTGGGTTCAGCATCACCAGCGTCGGAGCGTTTGCGATTGCTGGAAATGCGTTTGCGTTTTCTCTTCTCGTGGTCTTTATCATCATCCAGTTGGGGCGATACCGCTCCATCAGTGCGGAGTCGTACATTTTGGTCGGTATTGCCATCACGTTCATTGCGGGAGCCATCGTGTCCACGCTCCAATTCTTTGCCACAGATGCGCAGCTGTCTCAACTCGCCCACTGGTCGTTTGGGAGTCTTTCTCGGCCCGACATGACCGTCGTTTACGGCGTTGGTTGGTGTGTTTTTGCGCTTCTACCTCAAGCCATGATGTGGTCGTGGGACCTCAATGCGCTGGCCATGGGAGGCGATGACTTTGCGATTTCCACCGGCGTGAATCCCGTGCGGATTCGGCGAAACATCCTCGTGCTTTCTGCTTTGATGACCTCGTTGATCATCGCCTTTACCGGTATGATCGGATTCGTTGGGCTTGCGGCCCCCCACATGAGTCGCCTCATCATCGGAAACGACTACCGCAAATTATTGCCTGCATCGGCGGTTTGCGGGGCGTTTTTGATGGTCTTTGCGGACACCGTTGGCCGTACCTTATTTGCTCCAATTGTCATTCCTGTAGGGATCATGCTTGCGGTGATCGGCGGGCCCATCTTCATGTATCTCTTGCTTCAATCAAAGGGGGTGCAAAGGTGAGTTCATTGCTATCCGTGAAGGACTTGTCTTTTTCATGGCCGAGTCGAGCGGTCCTGGATAAGCTCAATTTCAGCGTTCAGTCAAACGAAGTCATCTCGGTGCTCGGTGTGAACGGGGCCGGAAAAACCACACTTTTGAAGTGCATCAATCGTATTCTCTCGCCCGCTTCAGGGTCAATCAACCTGCTTTCACAGAACGTCCTTGGCATGGACATCATGGAGGTGGCGAAACATGTGGCTTACGTGCCGCAAAGCGTAGGGACCAACTTTCCAATGAACGTCTTCGACGTGGTGTTGCTCGGGCGACGGCCGCATTTGCAATGGTTTGTGGGCGCGAGCGACCGCGACAAGGTGAGCGAGTGTTTGCATTTCCTCGATATCGATGAATTCGCTTTCCGACGGTACGACCAACTCTCCGGAGGGGAACGGCAGCGTGTGGTCCTTGCCAAAGCGCTCGCCCAGGAACCGAGGTTGTATTTGCTGGACGAGCCGACCAGCGACCTCGATCTAAAACATCAAATCACCACCATGGAAAAAATTCGCAGCATCGTCAGCGACCCAACCCGGGCATCTTCCGCCATCGTTGCGATCCATGACATCGATATTGCTGCACAATTTTCGGACAAAATCATGCTCCTTCATGAGGGGAAAATCAGAGCCTACGGTCCACCCAAGGAGGTTCTGACGCCCGAACTTATTGCCGAAGTATTTGGCGTAGAGGCGGAGATTCAAGCGTATTCGGGCCTGTTGAGGGTCGTGATTCACGGTGCGCTGAAAAACGAATGAGGTGAAAAAAATGAAAAAATTGACCATATTGTACGGAACGGAAACAGGGAATGCAGAATTATTGGCACTTGATGCCGGGAAACATGCCGAAGAACAGGGCCTTGAGGCGGACGTTCGAGGGATGGATCAAATCAGCCTCGAGGAACTCACGGACGTCCGTCGTTTGCTCGTTTTCTGCAGCACATGGGGCGATGGCGAGCAACCGGACAACGCCCAAGACCTGTTCGATGCCGTTTCTGCGTGCGAGAGCGATACCTTTTCTGGTCTCAACTATGGTGTTCTCGCTTTGGGAGACACCGCGTTTGATCTCTTCTGCGAATCAGGAAAGGAGTGGGATGCGGTGTTCGAAGAAAAAGGTGCACATCGACTGGTTGACCGTATGGATTGTGATACCGATTACGAAGATGATGCTGTGTATTGGACGGAAAACTCCATCAGTCAAATGAAAACGGTTGAATGAAACGAGGGATGAACGACATGGCGATAAAAGAACAACCCAAGAACAGCGGCCATACGATGGCCGATGGAAGTAAAATGAAGCCACAACAACCTCTCTACGACCCGGAGGTTCGAAGGTCAACCCATGCTGAGGAGGCAAGAACACTTGCCCAACAGCACGTGACGGCGACGCTGTGCAGTGTCTCGAAGCAACATGATGGCCACCCCTACGGTTCGTTTGTCACCTATGCTATGCACGAAGGCCAGCCGATATTTCTGATCAGCGGTTTGGCAGAGCATACAAAGAACTTGATGAAAAATCCAAAAGCCTCGCTTTTGATTTCTGAAAACACGGCCAACAACCCGCTCGCATCAGCCCGCGTGACCCTCGTGGGGACGTGCAAGAAGTTGGAGGAGAAGGATGTGGCGTCCGCTCGAGAAACGTACCTTCGACACCACCCATCAGCTGCGGCCTATGTCGACTTCCGCGATTTCTTCTTCTTTGGTTTGGATGTCTCAGCCATTCGATACATCGGTGGCTTTGGCAAGATGTCTTGGTTTGACCACGACGACTGGATCACGGCCGAGCCCGACCCCCTGTCAGAACACGCACATGATATCATCACGCACATGAACGAAGATCATGCCGATGCCATGGTGCTGTACTGTGAAACCATGAGCGATGCCGAAAACGTCCAGTCCGCTGTGATGACGGGCATCGATCGCTACGGCTTCGATATGGACGCCACGCAAGCCGACGGTGTTCACCCCATTCGGCTCGCCTTCAGCCAAGAAGTAGAAACTCCAGAGGAAGCCCGAATTGAACTCGTTCGCATGGTGAAAGAGGCCAGAAAAAAACTCGCTTCCTGAGGCATAATCCAAAAGTTTAGGGAAGACTAAACTTGAAAAGGTGTTCCTTTTGGTTTCGCACGGAGAGGGCCCTGTGGAAGATACGCTCCTGTCCATCTCAAACCTGGTCATCGGCTACGATGAACCGCTCTGTGACCCCATAACCCTCACGGTTGGCCGCGGAGAAATTGTAGCCGTTCTCGGCCCCTCCGGGATTGGGAAAACCACCCTGCTGCGCACCGTTGCAAATTTGGTCATGCCGTTGGGAGGGCGTTCGGAACTTCACGTGGAACCGGCCGGTGGCCTGGGATACATCCCCCAAAACCTTGGTCTTGTTCGTCATGCAACGGTGGCCCACAACGTCGCTCTTGGAGCCGGTGTGCGAATGAAATGGTCGTTTGGAATGTATGCTGAGCGTCGCGAGCGAGTGATGGAAGCCCTCGCTGCGGTTGGTATGGACCACAAAGCGTCCGAGCCGGTGCGTCGGCTCTCCGGCGGACAAAAACGGCGAGTGGCGACCGCTCGAACCCTGGCGCAGCAGCCTCAACTGATCCTCGCCGATGAATTTCTCAGCGAACTGGACGACAGCAACGCCACGGCCGTGATGGAGGCCGTGTTTCCTCTCCTCACAAAAGGCAGCAGCCTCATCATGGTTGAGCACCATGAGGGACACGCGCTCAAGTACGCCACGCGGATTTGGGAACTTCTCGATGGGCGTTTTTCTGACCTCTCCGTTGAGGCGTGGAAAGAACGGCAACAGGGCGGTGAAACGGAATGAAAATCCGTCTTTTTGTCATCATTGGAGCCTTGAGTCTGCTGGCGTTTTCGCTCCTGAGCGACCTCGCCGACGGGGATTGGGGCCGATTTGGCGGTGGATTGAGCAATCTGGTGGTTTTCTTCACCGAAAGCATGTGGCCGCCCGACTGGAGCGTCCTTCAACCACGAACCTATCCTGCGTGCGAGTCCACCGTTGAAATCACCTGCTCCATTGGGTACATCGGCATGGTTGAGACCCTCAAAATCGCTTTTGTTTCGACCATCCTTGGCTTCCTTGGTGCCATTCTCCTGTCGCCGCTGGCCGCTCGAAACCTCCAATCAATCTGGATTTCAATTCCCGTTCGGATTCTCCTTTCAGCCGTGAGGAGTTTGCCAAGTTTGATCTGGGCAATTCTCTTTGTCATCGTCATCGGCTTTGGTCCTCTTTCTGGTGTGTTGGCCATGACCTTCTACACCGTTGGCTACCTCGGGAAATTGCAGTATGAAACCTTCGAGGGGATGAACAGTGGGCCGATTGAGGCCGGTCGCGCCATGGGTCTCTCCAGCAGAGCCATTGCGACCAACATCGTGATTCCAGAGAACAGCAATCATCTTCTGAGTCAGTTGATTTTCATGTTTGAGTACAACGTCCGCCACGGTACCGTCATCGGCATTGTTGGGGCAGGTGGTATCGGCTACTACATCACCAACTACCTCAAGTTCCTTCAGTACGAGAAGGTCTTTGCGCTGTTGATTTTGATTTTCGTGGTTGTGATCATCATTGACTTGATTTCGTTCTTCGCCCGCTCCTTCGTGAACGAGCAGGGCGATGTACGACGCCCCACTTGGATGAACCTGCTGCTGAAGAAAACAGGAGAGAAGTCTCCTGCCGACGCAGCAAAATGATTCAATCGGCGGCGATGTGAACGTTGCCGTCCTTGTAGAAGATTTGAATCTGGTCGGCAGCCTTCTTTGACAGGGCTGCAACGGCCTCGTAGATTTCATCTTCCTTGACCTTGAACGCTTTAGCTGCATCCTTGCTGGACCACGGTTGAATGTGGAAATCGCTCTTGACAAGCCACTTCAACAGCTTCGTCTCAAACTCCGTCAACTCGTCGGCCATGATTTGGACAGAGGGCCCCGACTCAAAATGTCACCGATAGGCTCAGCCAAGGGCCACCATTCTTCTGCAGCATTCCTCGGCATCGATATCACCGTTCAACAGCGTGTTCAGGGCCTTCGTGAAGGGGATGTTGAGGTCGGCATCTTCTGCCCGCTCAACAAACATCCGTGTTGCGCGTACACCTTCGGCGACCATGTGCATCTCGTCGAGCGCTTTCTCCAACGTCAACCCCGTGCCGAGTTTCTCCCCCATGGTTCGGTTTCGGCCGTGAGGTGATGTGGCCGTGACGTACATGTCGCCAAGGCCAGCAGGGCCAAAGGCCACTTCTGCTCGTGCACCCAACTCGGCCAGCAACAAACACCCTTCTTTGAAACCGGACATGAAAATGGCTGCTTTGAGGTTGTCACCTCCTAAATCGCCGACCTGCTTCAAACCGTCAACCAGCCCGCACGCAAGCGCAACCACGTTCTTGTATGCGCCCCAAAGTTCAGCGCCCACAGGATCGCTGGCGGGATGGAGTATGAAACTGGGTGTACTCAAGGTCTGGGCGAGACGTTGGGCAATGGCCTGATCTTCGCTGGCCACCAACGCCGTGGTCATCACGCCACCCGCCGCCTCAGGGGCGATGGTGGGTCCGGTCAACACCGCCAACGGGTTGGTCTTTCCTTCTTCCTTGAGCCGTGTGTGGATGGCTTCTGAGATCAACCGTTTGCCGGGAGCGAGACCCTTTGCCAAATCGAGGAGGACGTGGCCGGGCTGAAGGTTAGGCAAAACGTCTTCCATGACGTCGAGGATGACCGAGGAGGGGACGGCAAGGACGATGATTTCGCTGCCGTCGACGGCCTCGCTCAGGTGCATGGTTGCGTCCAAGCCTGGAACCGGGTGGTGCGGGAGGTATTTCTCGTTCACTTCGCTCATGGTGATGGATTCGTAGACCTCTTGTTCAATGGTCCATCCCTTGACTTTGTGGCCTTCCAAGAGCCACAATCGGGCGATGGCGGTCCCCCAATTTCCCAATCCCAACACTGCGATGTGCGCCATGTCAATCGGTAACTTCGCCCCTTCGTTGGTTTATACCATTTCGGGCAACATCAACTGGTAAACAGTGGATTTGTGTCGGAAAAACGACGGGCCATTCAGAACAGGTCATCGTCTTCTTCGTCAAAGTCAAAGACGTCGTCGTCTTCCTTCTCCTCGGCTTTCTTGCTCTCTTTTTTCGCCTTGCTCGCTTTCGCCTTAGGGGCTTTCTTGGCTTCGGCGGGTGCCTTTTCCTCCTTGGCGGGTTCGGCAGGTGCGTCTTGAGCAGCAGGTGCGGGCGTGGCTGCGGTCTTGCGGGCCTGAGCAATTTGGGTCTCTTTAGAACGGAGTTCTTCTTCGCTCTTGCCCGTTTGCAACGCAAGCGCACGTCGACGGTCTTCTCGGGCTTTGCGCTCGAGTTGCTTGTGTCGAGATTTTTCGATGTTTTGCATCATGTACATGGCGTCGTGTTCGAGCAACGGCGAATCCGAAATCAGGGTGATGTCAAGCCAGCCGCCGTCTTCAACAATGAATTCGGCCAGCGGCTCAAAGTTCAGGTCGGACTTCTTGATTTGGGTGTAGTGCATGGCGTTGCCCGTGCGGTGTTCAACACCTGAGAAATGGCAGTAGAATTCTTTGGTGCCGATGCTTTCTCGAACCACATCAAACAGTTCACCATAGTCCTCAGAGGTTCGCATCTGGCCGTGCCCACGAGCGTGAATGTGTGCGATGTTGAGCACCGGGACCGTACCTTCCACGTGGTTCACGACTTCCAGCACTTCCTCGAGGCTGCCCCAGAGCTCTTGGCGACCAGAAGTTTCGACACCGATTTTTGACGGCGTCCCGTCCTTGATCCAAGGGAATACGGGGAATTCGTCCTCGTCGTCGTGCCATATTTCGTGAATGCGGTCAACGATACCTGAGAACACGTTGGCCACCTGTTCATTGGCCGCATGACCTCGTCCGAAATCACCGTAGTGGCCTGCATGGAGCGTGATGTGGCGTGCATTGATGGTTCGAGCCGCCTGCAAGGTCGCCTCGATTTTGGCCAGCGAGCGCCCTCGCTCAACCTTACCACCCAGCAGTTCCGAGTAATAGGGCCCGTGAATGTTCATCTCAAAGTCGGTCTTGTTCGCCAGGACACCGGCCTGCCAGTACTGTTCAAAGTGCTGGGGCGCCACCATTCGAACGGTTTGGACCTCCATGGTTTCGAGGCCCAGGGAGATGATGTCGTCCATTCCTTCGACGATGGTTCGACCCTTGCAGGAGAGTGGAACGCCGGCCGGTCCGAGTTTGATTGACATTCGTTCCCTCCCCCCGAAACCGACCCAAGGGACATCACATGATAATCCCTTTCTGTTGGCTGTCCGCTAATTTGCCCGTCTCGAGTGTTTTCAAGAGTGAGGGCATACGACTCTTCATGAAGGTGAGGCCGAAGCGTCCTACATGGAGCCCCACGTCCAACGCGCTGTTGAAGCGTTCCAAAAAGGGGACCCGGTTTGTCTCTTCGACTCCGAGAAGCGAGAAGGCGAAACGGACCTTCTCTTTCCTGCGGCCATGGCCGAACCGGCAACCATGCGCCAACTTCGCCAAGCCTGCGGTGGACTGCTGTTTCTCGCCATCGGTGATGAGGTGGGTGAGTGTTTTGGACTCCCCTTCCTTCAGGACCTCCACACCACCCCCGATGCCATCGAGCGAAACCCCGTGTTGAATCACCTCATCACGAACGATCTTCGATACGACGCCCGTTCGGCGTTCACGCTTTCCATCAATCACCGAGAAACGTACACCGGAATCACCGACCACGACCGGGCGCTCACCACCCGGCGCTTTGCTGAGTTAGCAACCGCTTGCTTGGCCGATGGCGTCGCAGGCGAACCGGCCATGAAGCGGTTGGGAGAAGAATTCAGAACACCGGGCCACATCCCGGTTTGCAGGGAGGCACGAGGCGGACTGAGCGTTCGTCAGGGCCACACCGAACTTGCGGTGGGGTTGGCGAGGCTTGCTGGGACCGCACCGGTCGTCATCGGCGCCGAGATGCTCCAAACCGATGGCGACCATGCCCTGCCGGTCGCTGATGCACGTGCATGGGCCAAGTCCAACAACATCCCGTTCCTCGAAGGTGCTGATGTCGTCGCTGCCCTTGGCGTTGAATCATCACCGTCATCCTCATGAAGCAACAACCCAACCCGTGATTGGTGGTCCTATGAAGCGCATTCTTGCTGTCGGTGTCTTTGACCTGCTTCACGCAGGCCATTTGCACTATCTCGAACAGGCCAAAGCGCTGGGCGACCATCTGACGGTCGTCGTCGCTCACGACGACACGGTGCGAAAGCGAAAACACGAGCCGGTCACCAACCAAGACCTTCGACGACGCATGGTGGCTGGACTCAAACCGGTGGATGCCGTGGTGGTTGGAAATCCCCCTGAGGTCCCGATCTTCGATATTCTCCCCGAAATAGAACCCCATGTCATTGCGTTGGGCTACGACCAAGAGCATGCGGAGGAAAACATTCGCAACGCGCTCCAGCAGCGAGGACATGGCGATATTGATGTGGTGCGCGTGGAAGGGTTGAGCGACGACCTCGACGGCACCAGGAAGATCATCGCCCGTATTCTCGAGCGAGCCGAAAAGAAGGAGGCCTGAGGATGTTTACCGGCATCGTNCAAGGGAAAGGAACCATTGCTTCTATAGAAAAAGGCGAGGCCGTCTGGACCTTCCATATCACGCTCCCAGAAGCCACCGGACTCCAGCGTGGAGCCAGCGTGGCCATCAACGGCGTCTGTTTGACGGCCACCGACATCGACGGCCACCTCGTGGCGTTTGATGTCATCCACGAAACCCTCGAGCGAACCAACCTCTCCCNGCTCTCAAAAGGCGATGAGGTCAACGTTGAGCGCTCGCTGAAAATGGGTGACGAGTTGGGAGGTCACTTGCTTTCGGGTCATATCATGGGTACGGGCGAAATCGTATCACGAGCGGAGGTCGGCGAGGGCGTCGATCTGACCGTTGCAACAGCGCAAAGCATGATGAAATTCATTCACGAAAAAGGATACATCGGCCTTAACGGTGCATCCTTGACCATCGGCGAAGTGGCCGAAAATCGATTCAACATCCATCTCATTCCTGAAACACTTCGTCTGACGACCTTCGGTTTGCTTCAAGAAGGCAGCTGCATCAACATCGAAATCGACGCCATGACGCAAACCATTGTTGCGACGGTCGAGCGAATGATGAAAGAGGAGAACCCGGAGGGCAAATCATGAACAAACACATCGGAGTCGTCTGCGGTTCCTTTCACAAAGAAGAGGTTTCGCGGATGCTCGAATTCGCCAAAGATGAGGCGGAGCAACACGGTTTGACCATCGGCGACGTGGTTTGGGTTTCGGGTTCAATGGAGGTACCACTCGCTCTTGACCGACTCCTCCCCGACCACGATGCTGCGGCGTGTCTGGGCATCATCGAGAAGGGTGAAACGCAACACGGTCTGGCCATGGGTCAAGCCGTCATCAAAACCATCTTGGAGCTGCAACTCAAACACAACAAGAAGATCGGTCTCGGTATCATCGGGCCAGGTGCCAAACCAAAACACATCGAGCCCCGTTTGGAACCTCATGCCCGTGCGGCCATTGTTGCTTGCATCGGCGAGTGAGTTCGTTCCCGTTCACTCGGTGTAGATGTCCAATTCAAACACCGTGCCGCCCCAGGTGAAGATGAGCAATTCATCGTTCAAGCCCCGGCCAAACCCGACGAGGAGATTGTCGGTGTCGAGCAGATGTTCTTGTTCCCACACACCGGAACCCGCTTCTCTTGTGAGCCAAATGTCACCGCTGCAGAAATCTCCGTACATGAACCCGCCTTGCCATGGTTCAGGCCCCCAGTCCATGTACAATCCACCCGTGATGGAGCATCGGCCTTCTTTGTGGGTGTAGACGATGACCGGGTCGGTCATCCCAACCGGAGGATCCGACGGGGGCGCCGTACAATCGCTCGGGTCGTTGAATTCTCGATTGGCTTCACGTTCAGCCCATCCAAAATTACTGGATTGAAGGACGGGAACAAGGCTGATTTCCTCGAAACAATTCTGCCCCACGTCTGCAATCCACAGCCTGTTTTGGGCATCCACATCAAACTTCCACGGGTTGCGTAGGCCCCGATGCAGGGTGTAATCTTGCGCCGTACCTGAGGTGTTGTGGAGTGGTGTCATGCTGCCGTTGAGGTAGTGGAAATGCTGGATGGTTCCCAAGGCGGACGTGTTGTTTTGCCCGTGATCCAACGGGTCGTTGGAGCCGCCGCCATCACCCACGCCCCACAGGTAGGTGTGATCTCCCAAGGCAAGGAGATGGCCGCCGTTGTGATTGCGGTACGGTTGCTCGATTTCTCGGAGGTTTTGAATCGACGATTTGTCAAGCGACCCGTTCACCACGTCCCCGGCTGCCAAAAACAAATTCGTCACTTCTTTGGTCTCGCAGTTGGCCGTTCCGATGTAGGTGAACAGGATTTGAGGGTTGTCTTCGTAATTGGACACGAAGGTGAAACCCAGCAACCCTGCTTCCGTGTGGCAATTGGAGACGAGGTTGCTGATGTTGCCCACCAGTCGGGTGCTTTCGCCGTTGTATGCGGTGATGTGCCCGTCCAAGTCCGAGAACCAGACTTCGTCTTCGGTGGGGTGATGAAGCGAATTGGTTGGTGTTGTGAATCCGCTGAGGTACTCTTTGCAGGTGATGTTGAGGTCGATGGGGTTGCAGTCTGGCTGACTGCGATTCTCCCACTCAAAACCGCTGTCCTGTTCCACCTCTTCTCCGCCGAGGCAACCCGAAAGGGGAGCGGCGGTCAAGAGGACAACCAAGAACAAACAGAGGCTGTTCGAACGCGCCATCAACGATTACTCCTCGGAAGAGGGTGTGGTGGTTTCGGAAGGAACGGTTTGGGTTTCCTCGCTGCGGTTTCGAATGACATAGACCGCCACACCGATGGCACCGACCACGAGGATTGGTATGTAAAGCGGCAGGCCGTCGTCGCTTGAGGTGACCCTCACCTTGTTGATTTTATCACCAAAGTAGGCGTTGATACCGGGGACGTCTCCGATGGCGTCTCCGTAGCTCCCGAGGTGAGATTCCGTGTCGATGATGGTCATGCCTGGCGTGCTGAGCACGTCATCGAGGATCTCCAGGTCAGCATCGTTGCTGCTCATCGTGGTGAAGGCATCTCGAAGCGATTGCACTTCCGCAGCCGTGAAGAAATCGGGGTTGTACATGACGGGATGGCTGGGGGCTTTGCCGAAGGGGGTGTTGATTTCACCTGTTTCCGCGTCGTAGCCTCCGATGGGGTAGAAATCTTCGGTGGAGGCGAAGTCGCCCTCGAAGCACCAGTCTTGAGGGTCGTCGCCGCAATAATCGGGAACGGTGGGGTCCTTCGCAAAGGAGATGTAATCGGTGGCGTCGCCAAGGGCGTGTTCGGCCAAGCAGCGCAGTGAACCGATGTAGCGGTAGTATGGTGAGCCGCTGTCGGGGATGCTCGAATCCTCTGAGAAGTGGTTGGTCACCGTGTCGTGGAGGGAATCGATTTCGTCCTTGTCGCCAACGACTTCCATGTAACTGTTGTTGATGAGGTAGCCCATGGGCAACAACATGCCTGAACTTCCAAGGGCAGAGGTGTGGCAGGAGATTTTGCCCTCCATCAGCGTGAGGGCTTGGTCCACGTCGCCGTTCATGCTGGCTTGGGCCATGTCGGAGTCCTTGTGGACCCAGGCGACCGCATGGTAGTAGGGCCGGCCGTCAGCCTTTTGCTCTGCAGCAGCGACTTCGAGCCCGTACTCGTTCCAACTCAACCATGCAGCGCCGCCATCGAGGAAGCCGATGTCAGCGTTGCCAAATCGAAGGGCTTCAATGGTAGCAGCCTGGCTGTTGACCGGGTAAATCTCCACCTCTTGACCCATGAGTTCGCCAAGTCGGTCACCGAGTTTTTGGGGGTTTTCATCCGTGTTTTGGTACTCTTCCTTCACCTCAAAAGCGATCTTGAGACAGTTGTCATCGTCCGAGCATGTGGTATAATCGGTGTCCGAGGAAAATAAGCATCCAGGAACGGTGGCTGCAAGCAAGGTGGTCATCAACATGATGGCAATTAATCGACGGTTCATTTCGTATCCCCTTAACCACGGGACCCGAAGCCCATATATCATATTTCGTCTCCCCTAAAATTGGAAGGGGGGTTACGACATGCAGGAAAGCCCCGATTCCCCCAACAGCCTGCTCAGGCGCTGGCTCCTCATTCTGGCGTTGTTGTCACTCGCCCCGGTAACCATCACGGCTCCTTACGTTCTCCTTGAACCGGACCAACCGGAGGAGGTGGTGCCGTTTCCAGAAGACCTCGTTCCTCAACCTGAGGGGTACCTTTTGGTGGTGCTGGATGGCGTTGGAGAAAACATCATGCGCGATTCAACCATGATGCCGAAATTGGTTGACCGGTTGGATGAACAAGCCGTCTTATCCGTGACAACAGGGCCGTTGACCCTCTCGGCCACGTGCGTGCGGGAGATGATGACGGGGGTTCCAAATGCCCCGATTGACGGCTTGAAAAATTTCAACATGGGCCACCCGGGTGGTTTTGACCCGTGGATACTGGCAGCAGCATCAGAACAGCATTCGGTCGGGATGATCGGCAGTTATGTCATGGGCAACATGTACGGAGACTCCCCTAACATTGAGTTCGTCAACACCTTTCAGGGCCATGCAGACTACTATGAGGGCGACCGGGCCACTGGAGCCATCCTTGAGGAATGGTTGGTCGATGGACGACACAATGTCATCGCCGCACACTTTTCGGGGCCTGACAAAGTTGGCCACAAATGGGGTACGGTTTCGGAGGAGTATCGAAACAAAATGCTGGATATGGACCAACATCTCTCGAGCTTACTGCGCTTTGTACCCGCAAACTGGACGGTGGTCGTCACGGCTGACCACGGCATGACGGCTTCGGGTTCTCACGGCTCGGCCGAAGCGGACACGAGAAACGTCCTCGCACTTGTATCCGGCCCGGGGATTGACGCCAGCGCCCGTGCGGATGCGGCTCAACTTGACCTCGCAGCCTTGATGTTGTATGATTTGGGCCTTGATTTCCCAAGCCAAGTTCACGGACGAGTTCCCTTGTCCTTGCTCAGCATTTCCCTTGATGACCGCGACAAGGTTGAGGCTTGGAATTGGGAAGCAGCCTTGCATCGACATGTTTTCTTCCATCCAGAAGATGCCGAAATCTATCGAGTGGCGGAGATCAACTGGCAAGGCATCGAAGGCGACCCTGTGTCAATCCGTCCGTTGGACGTGTTCATTTCCATCGCCGTTCTCTCAGCAACCTTCTTGCTGGCTTACAAATGGCTTCAACAAGGTCAATCAACGACCAAAAAGGAACAACAACACTTGCTCCTGCTCGGTGGCATCGTGGTGGCGTCGGTTTGGTTCCATGGGCATCTTTCGTTCTCTGCGATGATTCCGAGGGCCATCGGAGCAGGCGGTGTTGTTTGGCTCGTTGCTTCATCGTTGGGAAGAACTCCGCCACTTGCTTTGAAAGGGACTTCGAACTTCTTCAAACCGTTTCCTTGGCTGTTGGGGTTGTTGATGCTCACTCTGTTCTTTTTTGACCTTTCAAGAGGCCTGCTCGTGTTGCTTGTGGCTTGGGTTGTTTTTTGGTCCGTGGGTGCCATGACCGGTCAAGCAAAGCAGCATGCGCCCTCTTCGAAGACCGTCCACTTGCTCGCTGTTTTAGTCTCTTTGCTGCTGGGCTCCCTGCGCCTCTGGTACGCCCTGCTTCCGATGTTTTTGCTGGTGACCGGTTTGGCCCTTGAGAAAACGGCTCAACGCCGTCCTCAGCACGAACGTGTTTCGGTCTGGGCCATCTGGTGTCTGCTTGTCCTGTCTCTTTCCTACGTCCATCGGAGGATTTTGGGTGACCATCACCTGCTCAAACTCGTCAACATGGCGCCCACCAGTGTGCTGAGCGCTGTTGTTCTTACGGTTATGTTGGTCCTATTTTCGGTGTTTTTTGGTCTTGTTTCACAAAGACAACACTCGCGCACCCACACCATCTGGTGTTTTGTTTTCCTTGGTTCTGCCTTCGCCCTCTCTCGAATCGAATGGCTCTGGGTGCAGCAGATTGTACTCTTGTGCATTTTGGCATTGTACGGTGGTGCGGGATTGGCGACCAACCTCAACCCCGCCTCTCGAAAGCTTCTGCTTCACGCCGGATTGGCGCTCCACATGATGGTGTCTTGGGGCCCGTGGGCGACCGTCGCCGGTTTGGCCTTGCTCCTCTCTCTGCCTACGGTGGTAGAGGGATTACGCATTCCAAAACGTCAATACGTGAATTGGCGCCAACAACCGCAAGCGATGCTGGCTTGGATGGTGTTACCGTGGGTTGTTTGGATCCTGTGGTGGACACTCATGGGCCAGGTCAACGGTGTTCAATTCTGCTACGAGGGCATCTGCCCCCATCCCCGAGAACTCGACCCCGGTTTGGTGAAGGTGCAAGGAGGATACTTCGGGGGAGGGGCTCAGCCTTCGACCATTTGGATGACGATCATGGTGGTGAGTCCGCTGCTGATGATGTCGGTTGCCTTGATGCATCAGTTGATGGTTGAGGGTCTTGATTTGCGACCTTATGTCGTTTCGCAGGGATTGATCGTCTTTGGTTGCCTTGCCCTTTATGCTTACACCCCCATCTATCCAAGGTTGGTGTTTTCCCTCACCTACAACATGCTCTTCGCCTCAGCGCAAATGTGCTTTGCACTTCTCGCAATGGGATGGTTTCGTATCACGCATGAAACCGAAGGACTCCGGCGTATGTTTGGAGCGAGGGTCCAACTGGAAGACGAGAAGTTTAGGGCCTACGAAACTATTTAGGGTGCACGAAACTACAGGGGTATGGTGGCGGAATGTACACGTGCAACAATTGCGACATGATGATGCAAACAGGATGGGTCGCCTGTCCTTACTGTGGTGTGCAAATTGACAACGTGTTCAACTCCTCAAAGTCGGTGGTTGAAATTGCCGAAAATCGCTGCCAAACCGGGTGCGCAACGCCATGTGAGCGTTCGAAGCAAAAGGTGAAAGAAACCTGTTGCGGNAAGCACGAAAGGAAAAACAAATTTTGCAAATCATGCCCGGACCACCCCACAAGGGCGAACCGCAGTTGTTCAAGCGCTTGAGAAAGGAAATNCGACCNATGCTTCAGTTGGCTTGNATGGAAACACCGTGTTCCTTCAACGTTCGAATGACCTCGTGAATCACCTCACTGGGCAACTCTTCTGGGGGATGAATCCCGGTGGAGAAAAGGTCGTTTTGGCTCCAAGCCATCACGCAGGCCACGGTGACCAAGCCGGTGGTTCTCGCCATGCTCGAGTCGCCATCNCCCCCTTTGTCTTCAACCGTCCAAACACGTGTCTCGGTGCCGGCTTCTACGCGGACCTCCATCCACGTAAATTCAGGTCGCTCCGGGTCAAATCGCCAAGCGTCAACGAGTTCATCGGGATTGAGTTCTGAGGTTTGATACCGTTGAATGTGGCCCGGCCAACGCACCGTGTACTCGCCCATCGAGGTCGCTGGGATGTCGATAAGAGAGCGTAATCCATCGGTCAAGAAGGCCTCCATCGTACGCCCGCTGGCGTCAATGGTGTGAAGGTCGTCCATGGCAGGCACCACGGTCATGCTTCCNTCTCGGACCACGCGGGCGGGGCGCGTGTATTCGGCGATCACGTCATGGGGCGAAAAGGGGGCCATGTAGGACCACGCTTCGTCGGGTTTCGCAGGGTTNCCTCCTACCTTGATGCTCACCTTGTCAAGATGACCNAATTCACGATGCGCCAAGGCCACCAGCATGTTCGAGAGACCCGGAGCAATGCCGACATCCCACAACACCACGCCGGGGCCATCGGGGAGTTGGTCTGGCGTGGTCTCACTGAACGAGAGGTCAACGATACGGTGTCCCTTTTGATGGAGGGTCTTCAACACGTCGTGTCCGATAGAGCCGGGCACCATGTTCACGAGAAGGTCGGCGAGACTGTGGTCGGCCTTTGTGGCGTCTTCAAGGTGGAAATACGCCGGTGTTGTCCGCTCAACGACGTCGTAGAGATGGACCTCAAACCCTGCTTCGTGGAGTTTTCGAGTGACGAAAGAACCCACCAAGCCGCCACCCAAGCAATGAATTCTCATGGTTTGACCTCAAGGATACGGAACTCAAAGGTTCCTGTCGCCCGTTATCCTTTCATGATTTCTGGAGGGAGTGATTATGAGGTTTGGTCGCTGCACANGNNTCATGAGCATTCTTGCCAAGTACGAAGAAGCCTTTGAATCCGGAAANAAAGAACAACTTGACGCCATCATTCACGATGATTGCAAGTTCTACCCCCACGTGGGTGGTGCTGTCATGACCAAGGGCGATATCATGGCCTTTGCAGGAACCGGAATGGTTCGTACTGAGTCTCACCGCATCTTGTTTGAGAACGATGAAGTCGGCATCGGGCATTCCATCGCACACTTTTCCAACGGTTCAAACTCTGAGGCTGTGCTTGCCTTTTACCGCTANAAAGACGGAAAAATCATTCACGTTGAAACCGGTGCCACACCGCTCAGTGATGATTACAAGCTCATCGGACAGTGAATACACCACGGCCTGCCTTACATGAGCGGCCCGATTTGAACGCCAANCAACAGCACGGCGGTGGCACAGACGGTGATCAGGATGTTATCGTCGATGGGTCCGAACTCGTAGCGTTCAACAAAGGTAGCCACCGTTGCTGCGATAAGGCCCCAAGCCGGAAGGCTCGGGTCGCCCGCTTTGGCGGCGTACCATCCCAAAGGAGCGCTGACCAAGAACATGAACACGTTCCCAATAGGGCTCTTTGACCGTTTTTGGACCACCGCATTGCGTACCACGCCGGTGATGCCATCGCCGAAGGCCATGAATAACGAGGGCACAATCGCCAGCCAAGGGTCGCCAACAAGCCACCAAATGAGCGAGATTGACATCCACCACATCAGTCCAAATTTGACATCGTTTTGATTTTGTTCGGTTTGAAACCAATGCATCACGATGCCCGCTCGATGTGAAGCGTAGAGCATCGTCGTCAGAAGAACGCCACACACCAGTGGNTACACGGGGCTGGTGAACAAGAACGGGACGCTCAGTGAACCCACGCCGCCGGCGAACATGTGGACGATTTTCCGGTTGTAATAGACGGCTCGGATGTGTTCCATGCCCCGNTCGACCATCATCGTGTAGGGAATTTTCGTCGCCCACAACACCAGTACGACGTAAACACCCATGCCTGCGGCTGCAGCGAGTTGGTTGACCATGGGGGGGCATCATTCCGGGGTATCTCTATGTTTTTGCATCCCAAGGGGTCCCCGGGCGAATCTTCAAACACCACCTCTCCTCACGAGCACTTGGAGAGTCACATGTCCGAAGTACGCAATGTCATCATCATCGGTTCAGGACCTGCAGGCTACACGGCCGGCCTCTATGCCGGAAGGGCCATGCTCAACCCCCTCATGTTCGCTGGCTACATGTCCGGTGGACAGTTAATGCTCACCAGCGATATCGAAAATTTCCCCGGCTACCCAGAAGGTATTGCCGGCCCGGAGATGATGATGCAACTCCGGGAACAAGCCGAGCGCTTCGGTCTGGAAGTTGAAGACAAAAACGTCGATGAGGTGGACTTGAGCGAGCGCCCCTACAAAGTCGTGGTCGAAGGTGAGACTTTCTTGGCCCATTCCATCATCGTCTGCACCGGAGCAGAATCCATGTGGCTGAACGCCCCTGGTGAAGCCGAACAAAAGGGCCGAGGGATTTCGACATGTGCCACATGCGACGGCGCGTTTTTCCGCGACGAGCACGTTCTGGTCATCGGTGGTGGTGATTCCGCTTGCGAAGAAGCGACGTTCCTCACACGCTTTGCGAGCAAAGTTACGTTGATCCACCGGCGCGATGTGTTCAAGGCTTCAACCATCATGTATGAGCGAGCCGCCAACAACCCGAAGATTGAGATTCGTACCTTCCGTCAAATCAAGGAATGGCTTTCCGATGACAAAGGTCTCAGCGGAGCCGTTCTCGAGAACACCCAAGACGGTAGCACGGAAACCATCGAAGCCACCGGCGCTTTCATCGCCATCGGACACACCCCTATCACCGATTTCCTCGGCGGTCAAGTGGAAACCGATGAAAACGGCTACATTGTCCACAAAGAGCACACCATGACCTCCGTCCCGGGTGTCTTCGCTGCGGGGGACGTGGTTGACACGCGCTACAAGCAAGCCATCACCGCAGCTGGAATGGGTTGCTCTGCTGCCATGGACGTCGAAAAGTGGCTAGAAGAGCACGTCCATTGAAGCCGTTCCTTTGATGAAGACCGGCCGCTTGGCCTTGTCATGGTTGATGTCGCTCGTCATGCTCGGCACATCAGCCTGCCAAACGTTGGGGTGAAAGGTCAGCAGAAACTCAACAACGCCAGTGTTCTCCTCATCGGGGCTGGCGGTCTTGGTTCACCAGCGGCGTTGTATCTTGCCGCCGCCGGCGTGGGCCGTTTGGGTCTGGTGGACAACGATATGGTNGACCTTAGCAACCTCCAACGGCAAATCTTGCACGCTACGAACGATGTAGGTGAAGCAAAGGTCGTGTCGGGGAAGGCCACCCTCGAAGCGCTGGACCCCAACGTGAAGGTTGAGGTGTTTCAGGAGCGTCTGAATCCAGACAACGCTCTGGCCATCATGAAAGGGTGGGACATCGTCATTGACGGAACCGATAACCTTCCCACTCGGTANCTCATCGATGATGCATGTTCCTTGCTTGGTCTTCCTTGGGTGTACGGGTCCGTGTTTCGTTTTGAGGGCCAAATATCCTTGTTCAACCACAACGGAGGCCCTTGCTACCGAGACNTGTTCCCTGAACCGCCACCACCTGAGGCCGTCCCGACCTGCTCCGAAGCCGGCGTCTTTGGTGTACTTCCCGGCGTGATTGGGGTGCTTCAAGCCACCGAGGCCATCAAATTCTTGCTGGATCTGCCCGTGTCATTGAGCGGTAAACTCCTCCTTTACGACGCCCAATCCATGGCCTTTGATACCCTGAGGTTTGAGGCAGACTCCGAACGAGATGCGGTGATGGACCTCTCCAAAGCGGCGGCCATGCAAAGCCAAGAAGCGTGGTGCATGGCTGGACCGCATGTGGCAAATTCGCCGCAAGAACAAAATTCTGAACCCCCCTCAGCCGATGCAATGTTCAATCACATTTCCGTCCCTGAATTTCTTGAACGCCGAGAAAACGGCTGGGCACCATTCATTCTCGATGTTCGCTCGGATGCAGAATATGCGGACGCTCATGCCAAAAGTTGCGACCTTCAGGTGCCACATACCAACGTGCTGTCAATCCTGGACAGCCTTCCAAAAAAGACCGATATCGTGATCCACTGCAAGAGCGGCATGCGCTCGCAACTGGCGGCGATTGAATTGATTCAATCGGGCTGGGAGGCCAACCGCCTTTTCAACCTCGATGGTGGTATCATGGGTTGGTATGCCGCCGCACCGGACGACATCGAATGAATCACGGATGTTGACCGTAGGTTGAGGTGAGCAAAAACACCGTTGCTCGTGTTCCCACATTGGGTGAGGTTCAAAGCCGCTGAGTTCNTGCTTTCATCACGGAGGGGATGAGAATGGCCAGCATCATCATCGCCGACGAAAACGAAGGNCGNCGCAACCTGCTGGCNAACACCTTCGANCGNGANGGNTACGANGTGACCCGATTGAGNACNCTTGCNCAAACCNNNGCNACNGCNAGNGCNGTGCTNCCNGANGTNCTCTTNTTGGANGGTGANTGGAGNCAAGGNAGCGNCNTTGANGTNTGNCAGTCNTTGGNNGGNCAACCNCGNTTTCGNTCNGCNACNCGCANCGTNATNCTCTCCAGAACCACCGCACCGGATTTTCTCCAATCGGCTGCCTTGGCTGGCGTGGCTGAGGTCATCGGTAAACCGGTTGACATGAACCAACTCATCGGTCAGATTGGACGACACGCTGCCAAGCAATTTGTACCTCCCCCAGCCGATGTTTCAGCCGGTCAAGGCGGTGGCGGATTGGGCGGCCAACGGTTCGATGTTGGCATGACCATGAACGACAGTCAGTGGGCACTGCCCATGCTCCGCCGATTGGTTGAAGCGGGGAATATCGACGAAGAGTTTGTGGCTTCTATTCGAAATGAAATGGCAGACGAGGAACTTGGTGACGAAGACGGTGGGCTTTCCTCCCACGCCATGACAACCATGGTTCGATTGGCCTTGAACCGTCTCGTGGGCACCGCAGGCCCACCGACGCCTCAGGCTAACGAGGACCCCAATGAGGCGCTCGAGAAAGCCAAATCAGGCGGCCAGAGCGTGCCTTCCTTCAAGGACCTCAACAAAGGGGCGACTCTCGGAGAAGGCGCCGCACCGCTCTTGCCAACGTCGGGAGGCAACTCCTCCATGGAAGACATTCTTGAACGACAAGCCGAAGACATCGCTCGACAGGTGGAAACGGATATGGAGGGCATTCTTTCCGAAGAACCGGATTATGTTTCTTTGTTGGAAGAAACCGATCGAGTGGCCATCGACCCCGAAACATTGGCGTTGACTCGGCTGACGGCTGAAGTCCTTCAAGAATTGATGAACGCTCTCAAGCGCCCTGGAGCCTTGTCGGATTTGACATTGCTCACGCAAGTAGAAGATGCAAGCACCCTTGCAGCGGACATGCTTGATGCGCTGCCCGCCCGGGAGGAGGAGGAGTGAACTCCGCCTCGGAAGAACGGCAACTTCAGCGAGCTTTTCTCGCCCTTCTTCTGGCCTTTTTCGTAAACTTTCTGGGGTACGCCTTCATCGTCCCCATTCTTCCTTCATGGCAGACACAGTTTGACTTGAACGCTACACAGGCAACCCTTCTCGTGTCGTTATGGGCCGTGCCTTTGCTTCTCTTTGGACCGGTGACCGGGCGCATTACCGACCGCTTTGGAGCTGGTCCAACGGTGTTTGTGAGTTTGGTCATGTTAACGGCCTCTGGCGGACTGTATGTGGTGGCGACCAACGAGTGGGTTGGCCGGCCGTTTCTCTTGCTCGCCTTCGCACGCATGGTCCATGGCGCTTCGGGAGCGACCATCATGACGGCCGGTTTAGCCGCCGCCTCTCAATTATGGCCCGTTCGATTTGGCGAACAAGCAGGAAAGTTGCTTGGTATGGCCGCCATAGGTGGTTTGTTCGGACCTGTTCTGGGCGGGATCTTGTTCACGTGGGGAGAGGCCTCTGCGTTCGCTGTTTTAGCGCTCTTAACGGCGTTGGTTTGTCCGTTGTTCTGGTCGTCCATCGACGTGATTGGTGGGCCTCGAAAGCAGATCTCATCCACGGTTTCTCTTCGTGTTTTTTTTTCGGACCGGATTCTTTTCCGCGTCGCCGTGTTGTTGGCCATCACCACCGTTGCCACGGGTGCTCTGGAAGCAGGCGTCCCGTTGTTCCTCGATGATTCGTTGGGCCTCTCTTCTGCTGCCATCGGTGGGGTGTTGCTGGTCATGGTGTTGATGCAGGGTCTTGGCTCTGTCATTTGGGGCCGTTGGGTTGACCGCAACGGACCAACACGCTACATGCTCATCGGTTGGTCGTTTGTCGTGATTTCCCTCTTGGGCGTGGGTTTGGTCGGATATGTGCTGTCTGGAGATGCCGCAATTTTGGCGATGATATTGCTCTTGGGTTCTTTCCAATTCTTCATCGCGGCCGCTCAAATCCCGATGCTGCCGATGATTGACACCGCGACCAATCGTGCCCTCGGTGAAGGGAATCCCGGGTTAGCGTTCGGTGTGTTTGGCGCTGCTTGGGCGGCGGGAACCATCGTGGGACCGATGTTGGTTGGTCCGGCGTTTGATGTCTTTGGGTCGTGGGCCATTGCCCTTGGAGGGCTGGCCCTCCCCGCTTTTGCCGCCCTCCTGTTGACCTTGACCAACCGAGACATGCTCCACGAATGCTACGAGGAAGAAATACAAAAACGGAAATCAACCACCGAGGTCGTCAACCAAGGACTTCAACCCGAATGAGAAGAGGATTGAAACCAACCATCTCGTGCGAGGGTCGGGGACAGGCCATGTCGCAGGGAGACCTTCCGGAAATCTTTGGCCATGATTGGCGAGCCGACCAACCGCTGGAATTTGTCCAACCACTCCCCAAAGACGCCGCCCGCTCAGAAGTTCTCTCCTTCGTTGCTCAACGACACGACGCTCACCTCTTCCTCGTGGCCAACGTATGGGACCACATGGTCGATGGAGAGCCCGAAACCTTCGAAGGGCCCTCGTGGAACACGTTTGCACGACGTTTTGTCGACGCTCTTGAGCGTGGCCTCAAGAAACAAATGGAGAGCACGCTTGGTGGTGAACTCGAGCGAGAAGTCATTCCTCGTCGCAGCATGGAGGTCATGCTTGAGCGGCGCCGGGCCCACTTTTTGGTGGACATGCGTTTGATGCTTCGTCGTCTGGCCTACTACATGGCGGTGACCGTTCAACAGCGGCTTGAATGGCAACGCCTGATGACCCGGACACGATGTTTGGATGCTGCCCTCAAGGATATTTTCACCGAAGGTGTGGAAACGCCTGATGGTGGTCGTTTCGGCGGCAAGGGCTTTCGGTCCACGTGGCAGGAAGGCGTCGTGGCCGTGGCCACAGCGTTGAATCGACAACCCGATGCTCCACGAGATGCTCGGCCTGGAAAGGGCTACGACGGCGATCTTGTCGCGCCGATGATTCGAGACGTGGGGCTCGGTCTCGCCATGGGCGATACCCCGCTTGACGTGATGGCGGCGAACCTTGGCAAGGCGGGCTCCAATCAAAACGGAGGTTGGGACGATGCCGGCGGGCGAGATCTTCACGTCGGCGCATGGCATGTTGGCGTCCTGCCTCCTACGGCCCCTCTTCCCATCGCCAGCGCCACCATGACCGGGCTGGCCTTTGCAGCTTGGCGACAATCGCTTGACCGATTTCACGTCGCATGCATCGGTGAGGGGGCGTCTTCATCTGGAGAATTTTGGGAAGCCATGAACCTCGCTGGCGCCAGAGGTTTGCCCATCACTTACATTCTTCAGAACAATCAAATCGCTCTTGATACGCCGCCTGCCAAACAGTCAGGGGTTGAGGTTTGGGCTGACAAAGCCAACGCGATGGGATTCCCTGCATGGACCATTGACGGCTCGGACCCTGCTGCTTGGCATGCCTCCACCGCCGTCGCTCGAGAATATTCAATGGCGGGCGGTGGGCCAACGCTCATCCATGTTGAAACCATGCGAGGTTGCGGCCACGCTCATCATCACGACGACCTCTATTTGGGCAACCCAAGCGGAACGCCGGCAGGATATGTTGACCGAGATTTGTTGTCGTATTGGGAAGCAAAAGACCCGATTCCAACGCACCGAGCGCTGTTGGTTGACATGGGTGTCGATGAGGCCATTCTCGAAGCGATGGAAACGGAAGAAAGCGAAGCCGTTGAGGCTGCCAAAAACAAACTCATCGAGATGGCCTGGCCTGAACCAGAGACGGTCACGAAAGGCATCACGACCCTCCACGATGCCGATACGCACGCCGACCACCTCAAACGGTATTCTGGACAAGAGGCGCCCGGTGGTGTTGATGCTCCATTGGCCGTGGGTGAACGCGCTTGGGCTTATGCGGAAAAGGGCGGATGGACCTATGCACGGGCCATCCAGCAGGCCATGGCTGACGTGGCAACGATGCACGGTGATGATTGCGTGTTCATCGGTGAAGACATGGAAGTCGCCGGTGCGTTTGGCATGAACATGGCGCTGAAAAACGCTGGCCACACGGACAAACTCATCGATATGCCGTTGTGCGAAGCCATCATTGTTCACACCGGCGTGGGAGCGGCTCTTTCGGGCATGAAACCCATGGTGGAAATTCAATTCGGAGGCTTTGCTGCCCTTGGCTTCAATGCTCTGGTGAACAACGCCGCGATGCTCCGTTGGCGTTGGGGTGCAGACTGTCCAATGACGGTTCGGATTCCGCTCGGTGCTCGAACCCGATCAGGTCCGTTTCATGCAAACATGATTGAATCCTGGTTCGCCAACGACCCGGGCCTGGTGGTGATGGCACCCGGAACACCGCAAGACGCCTACGATCTTCTGATGGAAGCGGCTCAATTGCCCGACCCTGTTCTCATGCTCGAACACATTGGGTTGTACGGGCTTCGGGGCGGATTAACCGGGTGGGGCATGAACATCAATCAAGCCGTTGACACCGAGACCGTAAACGCTCACATCAGCAAGGGCGAGCACTACAAACTCGGCCGAGCCGAGGTGATTCGTGGCGGGCGGGACATCACCCTCGTCACTTGGGGAGCCATGGTCCACATCGCCCTTCAAGCAGCGGACCTGCTTGCGAAAGAAGACATCGAGGTTGAGGTCGTTGACTTGCGAACCCTGCTGCCCTTTGACGCTGAAACATGCATTGCTTCCGTTCAGCGAACAGGACGTTTGGTCGTCCTTCAAGAGGGCCAGTGGGCCGGTGGACTTGGTCACACCATACAATCTCGTATCATGGAAGATTGTTTCTACGAACTGGAATCCGCACCCTCGGTTATCGGGGCGCTGGATACTCCCGTGCCGTTTGCACCGCCTCTTGAGAACCACACCATCCCTTCCCTCGACCATGTCGCTGCGATGCTGCGAGCCTCGGTTGGTGCCTGATCAGTCCGGAAAGAACCGATGTTTGATGTCGCATGCAAACCACGCGCCGAGCGTTGTCGATGCCACATAAAACGGCAGCGTAGCCCACATTCCGTTGAGAACATTGGGTCCAAAGGTTCGGGCGGGGTTCATGCTTGCTCCGGTCATCGTGCCGGCGATGAAGGCGAGGATTGCGACGGTCGCACCGACCCAAACCGCAACCACCGCTCTGGAAGAAGAACGTTGAACGACGAGCAAGATGCTGACCATCAAGGCTGCTGTGATGGCGATCTCAATTCCGAATCCTTCCACGAGAGTGAGGCTGGGCGCAACCGTTGTCGGCGCTGCACCACTGACAACGAGGGCTCCAGCAAGGGCTCCCAAACATTGGGCGATAAGATAGGCGGGGAGCAATCGCCCTTCCAATTGCCCGTCTCTCCAAAAGGCGATGCTAACAGCGGGATTGATGTGGGCTCCGCTCAGTGGCCCAAAGACGACGATGGCGAGGGTGACAGCGGCGCCAAACGTCAGGGAAACGGCCAAATGGCTCGCGCCGAGGGCAACACTTCCACATCCCACACTGACCATGAGGGCCGTGCCAAGGAACTCGCCCGTGATTTCCCGGCGCATGGTGATGGCTCCTCCTCGGAGGTTCAAAGCCTTCATCAAGAACACACCAGCGGTAATTTAACGTGGTAACCGTCAAGAAGTGGATGCCAGTCCACCGTCCATGGGTGAGGAGGCGGCTTCCAAAGAAACCGGCATTCCTCAGTTGGTGTTTAGCAACACCTTGGTCCTTAACGGGGCTCTCTTTTTGGGAATCTTAGCCTTGCACACCGTGCTCAAGGATTCCGATTCCACCATCAACAACAACTGGCTGTCCTTTGCGCTTCTTGCCATGGCCCTTGCCTTGCTCATCAAGTCCGCTGATGTTTTCATCGAAGGCGCCAAAGGATTGGCTTATCGGGCGGGGTTGCCAGAAGTGGTGATCGGCCTCACCATCGTCTCCATCGGCACTTCCCTCCCTGAAATTTTGGTGACTTCCACCGCGGCGGCTGACATCCCCTCCAATCCACAGATTGGAGATTTGGCCATCGGCGGCATTTACGGCTCGATTCTGGTTCAAATCACGCTCATCTTGGGCGTTGTCGTGGCTTTCCGTGGCGTCAAGGTGCGCCCGTCCTGGTTGAAGCGAGACGGTTTCATCATGTTCGCATCCATCGGTTTGTTGACGCTGTTCTTGTTCACTGGAGAGGGCTTGAACCGCATTGAGGGCGCCTTTTTGATGTCGTTGTACATCGCCTACATCTACTGGTTGTTATCTCACAGGGACGAGATTCTCGAAGAGGAACTCAGTGGAGGCGAACAGGTTGAACGGAAAGTGACCCGCACGACCGCTTCCTATGCGTTCATGGTCACCTCGGGCTTGTTGTTGGCTTTGTTTGCAGCCCATCATCTCGTCAACGTGGCCAGTGACATGGCTTACGCCTTCAACGTCCCACATGCCGTCATTGGAACGACGGTCTCGGGCTTGGGGACTTCACTGCCTGAACTGACCATTGCTTTCTTGGCCGCTAAGCGCAGTCAGGGTGTGGCGATTGGCACCCTTATTGGTTCAAACATCACCGACCCACTCCTCTCGATTGGTTTTGCTGCAGTCATCAATCCACTTGCGTTGACTGAAGCGAGTTATGCCCTGACCGCCTACATCATCATCCCAGCAACCTTTGTCGGGACGGGTGTGGCGTTGTTGATGATGCGCTCCCAATATGAATTCAAGCGCTGGGAAGGCGTCATCTTGATTTTGATTTACTTGATTTTCCTCAGCGTTCTTGCAGCCGAACATCAAGGGTATCTTGTCCTCTGACCGTTCGTCTTGCGATTGGCCCCAACTAATCGCTCTTAAGGGAGCAGCGCTTCGCCGTAGCATGGTGGACTTCCAACTTGACGAGATGCAAGCCATGCTGAAAGAACTCGCCCACGAGTTCGCTCAAGACGAAATCCGNCCCNATGCNGAACACTGGGATGAAACGGCNCACTACCCNAANGAAACCATCCANGCNGCNCACGAGATGGGNCTNCTGAANCTTCACATNCCNGAAGCCTACGGNGGNGCNGGACTNGGCTCGTTTGANGAAGTNCTCGTNAANGAAGANCTNGCTTGGGGCGACCCCGGATTTGCCACGGCNGCCTACGCTACAGCCCTTGCCAGTGCCCCCATCATCACCGGTGCCACCGATGAACAGAAAGAACACTGGTTGAGAAAAATTGCTGAAGAGGGGGCCCTCGCATCCTACGCCGTCACCGAACCCGGCGCTGGTTCGGACGTCGCTGCTTGCAAAACCACGGCCATCAAAGACGGCGATGAATANGTCATCAACGGCTCAAAAATGTGGATTACGGGTGCCGGCCATGCCGACTTTTTCTTCGTCCTTGCCAAGACCGACCCCGANGCGGGTTATCGTGGCATGTCGGGCTTTGTTGTCGAGAAGGATACCGCAGGNTTTTCTCTTGGAAAGAAGGAAACGAACATGGGTCAACGATGTTCGGATACCCGCTCGATTTCCTTTGACGATGTTCGTGTACCTGCTGACCACTTGATTGGTGGCTCGGAATCTGGTGGATGGATGAACGCCATGAAGGCGTTTGACATGAGCCGCCCCAACATTGCAGCCCATGCAACAGGGCTCGCTCGTGCAGCTTACGAACATGCGCTTCAATACGCCAATGAACGCCAAACCTTTGGCAAACCACTGCACCAACACCAGGCCATCCAGTTCATGCTGGCCGATATGAAAACCAACATCGAGGCGGCTCGCATGCTGACGTGGAAATCCGCAGCAGATTTTGANGCNGGTGTTCGCAACACGGAATCTGCAGCNCACGCCAAGCGATTCTCGGCCGATATGGCCATGCAGGTGGCCACGGACGCTGTCCAAGTCTACGGTGGCTACGGGTATTCTGAGGAATATCCCGTTGCTCGGTTGATGCGAGGGGCCAAGGTCATGCAAATTTACGAGGGGTCCTCNCAAGTCCAGCGCATGATCATCGGCCGAGAAATCACGAAGGGACTCTGATCATCGACGACCTTTCCTGAGGTCATCCTCAAACTGCCATATCCGGTCATCATCGTGATGCCATGGCTCTTTGTTGTCATGATGGGCACGCTCTTCTTGTTGCTCCATCCATGAGTCGAGTTGTCGATTCTCAATCTCCGAAGCGAGGTGTTCGTATTCATGGGGCTGAATCACGCCGATACCAGGCCAATCGTTTGGGACGCCGTCAAAGACATCATAATCCTCAATTTCGTGCTCATCGTAATCTCCCATGAAGACTTCATCCTCCATCACCACGCCCTCTTCGCTGAACTGGTAGACCTCCCGAAGCGCCTTCCGAGGTGAAACGATGAATTGGGCCAAAAGAGGGATTCGCATGGCCGTGGTTTTGTCGTTCCGGAGAGCCAGTGCGAGGGCAGCCACCTGGTCGCCAATCGGCAANCCTCTCGATTCCGACCGAGGATTGATGCACAGTGAGACGGCGAACGGCGTCATCTGGAGGATATCGCTTTTCCATGCCGCAGCGTGAATGTTGATGTTCCAATGCACTTCCTTCACCTCTCTNTAATCGCCTTCTATCTCGATGTAATCTTCGATGTAATGCGCTCGAGCATTGATGGAGTACCAACGTCTTGAGGCACCTTGGACGGTGATTTTGGGGAGAGATTGGACGTTTTCTTTCAACTCCATTTGGGGGGAGCCAGCCACAATGGATTGAAGAAATTCAATGGATTTCGTGTACGCCTCTCGATTGGACTGTAACCAGTGTCCGGGGGGTTTCCATCTGACCATGTGAGCGTTGAGCGTTCAAGAGTATATCAAGTTCAAACGAACGCAAACCCAAAGGGAGGAAGGGCCTCCTTGGGTCATGGACAGCGACCCTGTACCTGCGGTGGTGCTTGCAGCGGGGTTCAGTCGGCGACTCGGTCGTCCAAAGGCGTTGGTTTCGGTCAACGGCCGCACGTTGATTGAGTGGGCGCATGAGCGGTTGATTGCGGCAGGATGCCACCCCGTCGTGGTGGTGAACCCTTCCATTGAATCTCANGTGAGGGAGCGCTTACCCACGGCCCACCTCGTCGTGAACGCCGACCCCGATTCGGGCCGAACGGGTTCGCTTCAACTGGGTATTCATGCCCTCTCTCAAACCGTGGAACGCCCTCTGCTCCGCCTGGTGNTGGTACCGGTTGACCGGCCTTGCTGGAACGTTGAGGTCGTCAAAANGTTGCTCGGCCATGGAGGCAANGCAGCCGCCTCCAACGAAGGTCGAAACGGTCATCCCGTGGTGATGATGGCGGACGCTTTGGCGTCGGTGANCGCTGCAAAACAAGACACACCGCTTCGGGACATTGTGGATTTTGTGGGGGTTCCNGTCCACGCTCCTTGGCTTCACATGAACATCGATACTCCGGACGANGTTGACCGGTTGATGGCNCAAGGAACCCANCTTGCGGCTTGTTTTTCTCAAAGCGAAGGGATATGAGGGCGTCCCGTTGAGGACCCATCATGACCGCTCATGTCCTCCATTGGGTTTTGAGCGANCTCTCCCTCCAGCGGAAGGTTGTCATGGCNACGGTGTTGAACACTTCAGGAAGCGTNCCCGGNAAGACCGGAGCTCGTTTAGCCATGTCTTCTTTCAACGAAACCTGGACGGGAACGGTGGGCGGTGCTGGGTTGGAGCACAAGGTGCTTGAGCGATGCCGTNNCCTCCTTTCTGAAGCCAACCAACCGTTTGCAGAGGTGTTGACNTTTGGATTGAACAAGGGTGCGAAGGGCTATGAGGTGACGCCGCTTGATTCATTGTGCGGCGGTCGGGNTTCGATCGCCATTGAGGTGATGATCCCCATGCCACACGTGTACATCATGGGCGGTGGGCATTGTGGCGAGGCTTTGGCCCGCACGCTTCACGGACTCGGATGGCGTTATTCCGTCCACGATACTCGTGATGCCTATGTTTCTATAGAAAAATACCCTCATGCAGTTGAGCGTTCTTCAGCATCGGTTGCCGAATTGCTGAAGGGTGAATCGGGGCCTTCGCTTGGACGATACTCCGACGTTCTGCTGTTGGGTCATGACTGGTCAGAGGACCAAGAACGCTTGCTCGGACTCCTTCATCTCCTCAACACCCCTGATGCGGTGCTGGACGGCGTGAACGCTCCGCGGCTCGGCGTCATCGGTAGCCGCTCCAAATGGCAAGCGTTCGAGAAATCCTGCCTTGAGGAGGGCTTGCCTCAGCAGTTGCTCGACCAGGTCATTTGCCCCATTGGCCTCAACATTGGGGCCCAATCCCCCGAGGAAATCGCGGTGGCTGTGGTGGCACAAATCATGGCCCTCCACAAGGGGGTTGACCCCGATGAACCGACGTGGCGGAAGGATTAGGAAACGAAGACTTGCTCTCGGAAATACTTCAATTCCTCAATGGATTCTAGGATGTCATCGAGGGCGAGATGAGCGCCTTGTTTTGGAAACCGTGGGACATCGGTGTACCAACGCCTGCTCAGTTCCTTGACCGTTGAAACATCGATCATTCTGTAATGGAGGAAATCCAACAACGCTGGCATTTCCTTGGCAAGGAATTGGCGATCGTTCCAAACGCTGTTGCCGCACAGAGGTGCTTTGTTTTCGTCCACCCATTCACGAAGGAAGGCAAGGGTGGCCTGCTCAGCTTCACGTACGCTGACGCCTTCCTTGCGAATACGCTCGACGAGGCCGCTGCCGTGGTGGTGCCTCGTGTTCCAATCATCCATGCTTTCAATCAGGGATTCAGGCACCGTGATGGCCAGATTTGGACCCGTGGCGAGGATGTTCAATTCACTGTCTGTTACCACGGTCGCAATCTCGATGATGGACTCTCGTGAAAGATCCAGCCCCGTCATTTCAAGGTCGATCCAGACCATCCGTTGCTCTCGCTTGTCCATGGTTCATCGGCAGCGAAGAAAGGTCTTGATTCTTCGCCGGCTGATGAAGGCCTCACGAGGTCGACGAATCGCTCTCAAAAGTCAACATGATCTGNCCGTTTGGTCCAAACGCAACGACAGGAACGTAGCCCTCGTGCGGGGTTGAATCAAGCGAGGCAAGGATGTTGTCGACCGCATCTCTGGGTAAGCGCAAGGCGAATCCTTCGCCNGTATCCAACAATCCACTGTGCTTTTTCTGAGGCTTTGGCTTTTCTTGAACTCGTGGCTTTTCTTGCGCTTTTTCAGCGACCACGGGTTCGGGGAGGTCTTCCTCAACTTCTTCAGCCGCTTCCGTATCATCAACGAGTTCAATTTCAAGGTCCTCCTCTTCCTCCAGTTCTTCGAATTCTTCAAACTCCAAGTCGTCTTCCTCTTGCGCCTCTTCCTCATCCAAGTCCACCATGGCAGGGGGCTCTCTTTGTCCTTCGTTCGCCGGGCCGGCCACGTGGTGTTCGACCGCTTCGTAGATGCCATCTTCTTCATTCATTCTCTGCATGAACAAGAATCCGAAACCGAGGGCGACCATGCCGGTCATGACAATGCCGATGGCGTTGTACAAATCGCTGTTCAGTGATTCTGCGAACAGGAAGGCCGTTAGAATTGAACCGTAGCCACCAACACCGCGTCGCCAACGAGCATCGGCTTCTTCGCTGAAGCCCTGAATGCCGATGACCACCAGGTACACCGTGGTGAGCAGATAGGCGACCGACTCGAGGTTGACGCTGTCAAAGGTGATGAAGAACCCAATGATGGTGTAGAGGGCACCACTTACTCCCAAGCGGTCCATGAAGGCAAAGAAGGCTTCATCCGAACTCCATTTCAAGGCATCATAGTCGTAGACGATGTCGTCATTTGCGGAGAGCAATGTGAGGAGGATACCTTGGACGGCGAGGGTTAGGCCAGTGATGGTCTGTCGCTGTTCCTCGGTGCCGATATCACCTTGAACGAGCATGTTGACGACGCTGAAGGTGAGGAGAATGGGCAGGGCTATGATGCTGTTGGGGCGTCCGTCTTTGAGAGCGGAACGGGCCAAGAGGACGAGTCCGATAACCGGCCCAATGCCAAAGAACACTGAATAGCCTCCAACGTATCCCAGAGCACCAAGCTGAAGGGCGAGCGTTGCCGTTGAATCAGCGAGATTTGTTTCATCTTCCGTGGCTGGTGGCGTACGGAACAAAACCCCTCTTTGGTGCATGACTCCCATGCCGCTACCCGTTAATCCGGTGATCATCCCGCTCCAGCCGATGGCATCGGCTTCTGTGATGGGTTGGAAGGTTTCACTGAGCGAGAATCCGATGTAGAGAGATACAAACAGTGCTCCGAGCATGTAGGGGAACGTCTGGCTGTTGTCGGTGTACCAGAAATAGGGCAACAAAACAACACAAGCCAAGGTCGGTAGCCAGTAGCCATCAGGAACGCAACTGAACAGAGCCACGATGAGCCAGATGGCCATGATGAGCATGGTGAAACTGGATTCCAACTCGTCATCTTCAGAGGTGTAGAGTCTGGACAAGCCAAAGAGCATTTGCGTGCCGATGATCAACCCGATGAAGGCGGGGAACGGCCCTGCATGTTGGTCGAGAAGGTAGGTTTGGAAACTCCCCGGGAGCGTTTCGATGAAAGCGTTGAACAAGCCATGGGAATACCATCCATCTGACAAGAAGATGAGCACGAAGGGGATGAAGGAAAGCAGCAGGTAGTATCGGTACTGAATGACTCGTACGGTCACCAAAAGGAGGATTGGCAGCAGGAGCAGACCACCCGAGGTGTCGAGCATGCCCAACAGGAGAAGCATGACATAAGCCACGCCGTCGCCCATTCGGTCCAATTCGCCTTTGTCCAATCCCCGGCGAGAAATGACGGTGTTCACGATGAGTGGTGCACTGACAAGAATCAAATCAAACAGAACATTTGAGGTTTGGGTTTTTGCATTGGTTCCCCACACTTCTGGTCCCAAGGCAAACGAAAGTGGAGCGGCGATCAGGACCAACAGCGTGACGGCTGTGGCTCGAGTTGCTGAACTGATGCTGTTCATCGCCGTGACTTCTCGAATCAACATGCCAACAGGGATGACCATCAGCAATACGAGCGCCGGCTGTTCAGCCCATGTGGTGGCGTTGACATCACTGACGGAAAACGTGAACATCACCAGCGACGAGAGGAGACTCAGTCGAGCCAGCGGGGTGAGTTCAGCTCCTTCGATTCGGGCATCTTCATCTCTCAAATCTTGGTTCTTCAGTTCCCATGTATTGGTTTCGGCGTTGTACGTCAATTCATCTTCGTTGCCTTGGCCGAACCAAGCAAAGATTGAACCAGCGTCCAGTTCCTTGCCGGCAGCCTTTGCTGCCAAGAGGTATAACACGATACTGACGACAAAGAACTGGGGTCGCAATCCCATCTCAACAATGCTGTCAAAGGCCGAACTGGGTGGCAATTTGAGGTTGTCCATCAAAGCCAACAACAGAATGGTGATCGAGGTGAAGGCCANAGCGAGCGTGATGTCCTTTCGCTGCTTCATGTTCGGTGNNGGGTATTGGAGCATGACGCTATANCTCATGAAGGCCATGTAGGCTACCAAGAGCCAAGGCAGGAACCATTCCGGGTCCAANACGGCCCTGGAGAGTACGACCGAACCGAGCATGGCCAAACTCGTGCTGGTCTGTAATTTGCCAGTTCGTCGACCGGCCTCAGAAACGGCCACCAAAAAGATCGGGAGGGCGACATGAAGCCATGTGCCTCCAAAGGTCTCCTTGGCGGTCAGGTCTCCGGAAAGTCCAATCCAATCAGAAAGCAAGTAGGAGCCACTGAATGCGAGGATGGTGATGTTGATGACCCATGGTCGAGCAACTTTTGAGATGAAGACCATGTACGGAATCATGATCATACTGAGTATCCAAGGAACGGTGGACGTCTCTGGGGGTAAGGCCGCCAAGGCCACAGCAAGTCCGACGGGCATCCAAGGAACACGCTGTTGGAGAACGGCGGGGAAATAGGCNAACAGAACCATGACCCAAAGCGCCACTGGGATGTTGATGTACGGGGCGAGTTCGGCGTAGTCACTTGCACGGAACGGGCCCAGAATGAGGTTGANATCAGGTTCGGTTCGGGCCAAAGCAATGGCCACGACCACGGTGCCAATCAGCACTGCAGATGCACGTTCCATGACTTCTTTGCGCAGGTCTTGTCGCGAGGCGTAATAGCCCTGCATGGCGATGATGAAGACCATCAAGGAAAGGGCGCCACCCATGCCGTCTTGAGGCGCCTCGGTGTTCAACATCTCGTAGATGATAGGGACGATACAAGCAGCGACGGCCACGACAACGAAATTGAGTGCNCGGTTTGAGCGAAGGGCCATTTCCATCGAGACGAAGGAAATCATGANGATAGCGAATCCAAGCTCCCAACTCACGAGGTTTTCAGACCATCGAATCCAAGGGCCCACGCCCGCGATAAGGACGGCCATCGGTGCATAGGTTGCGACACCCCAACCAAAACTCGTATCGCCGCTGTAGCGCTTGAGAAGAAGGAAATGACCGAAGGTGAGGAGCAAACATGTGGCCGTTTGGGCGTAGATGCCGTTGGCGTTGGGGGACCAGTCCACTTCGGTATAATCGGCGGGTGNACCAAACCAGTCCAGTTCGAGCGTTCCTGTTGCGTATCCCATCATGAAACGGGTTCCCCACAGGACACCGACCGTCGAGAAGAAGAAGGCGATGCCGAGGAAATAGTTCTGGATGTCCTTGAGTCGATAGCCGTTCTTTTTTGATTGAAGTTCAATCAAGCCGATTGAAACCAAAAACGAGGCCAAACCTCCCACAAAGAGAACCAGGAAATTCTGATTGGTCGCATCTTCATCGAAAGCAACGCTGAACACGCCACCCCAGATGGAGAGGAANCCAATGCCCATCATGACGATTTGAGACAGTTTCATCAACATCAGGTCGTCCCTGTTCATGTTTTGGTTCGGGCGNATCATNGTGATGCTTTCTTGCGGGGTCTCGATGCCTTCCACGACGCCCCCTGCGAGTACAGGGGTTCCTGCGGGGGTTGCTTTGGGTCGTACGGGTGCGGTTCTTCTCCTTGGTGCAGCCATGTCAATCAGTGATACTTCGTTCAAACTCCTCTTAATACTTCACCCGCCAACTCCCCAATTTTCCAGTTCTTTTTCACTTAACGGCGCTTTCCGGAGGTTCACATGGCTCCAATGAGTTGAAAGCCTGCCGGGGGGTCGGTTGGACCGGGGAGAAATCCATGAAACGTCCACTGCTCAGTGTGTTTTGCTTTTGTTTGATGCTCACGCCAGCCTTGGCCATGGCCATGCCGGTCCATTCATCCGAGCCAAATCCGAGCGAGGATGCTTGGTGGAACACCACTTCGATGGACAAAAACGACAATAAAATCGCTGACATGGTCGAAAAATACCACGACCATCCTCTGTTCTTGGATGAGGCCAACACGCTGCCACTCATCGTCGACTTTGACCATACGCCAACCGAGCAAGACATCGCCATGCTCACGCGTGAGGTGGGCTACCTTCACCAGTGGCATCTACCACTGATCGACGCCGTTGCAGGACGCATCCCTCACGACTTGATCCTTGAAACCACCACCTTGCCCGGTGTCGTCATGTTGGAACTTGACGGAATACTCCAAGTCCAGAACGGTGATGCGGCCGTTGTTCACGAGGTGGACCTTGCCCAGCAACAAACCGGATACGACGGCGCCGGTGTCACCGTGGCGGTCATTGATACGGGCATCGACAGCCTGCACGTTGGTCTCGACGACCTGGACGACGACGACAGCACACACGACCCGAAGGTGATTGCGTTTTACGACCCTGTTAACAACCCGGACAAAACCAACGGCACAGAAGTGCAAGCCTACGACGACCAGGGCCATGGGACTCACTGTGCCGGAACCGTTGCAGGAACCGGCGCACCAACCTACGAACACCCCGGGATGGCTCCACAAGCCAACCTCGTCGGCGTGAAGGTCCTTGACTCAGGTGGTTCAGGAAGTTTCTCGGTTGTTATGGCCGGCATGCAATGGACGGTCGACCACCGCTATGAATTCAACATCCGTGCCGCCTCGATGAGCCTCGGAGGACCCGGCCCCATCGAATGGACCTCGGCCGAGGAAGACAGCGTGAACCGCTACGCTAACGAGATGGTTCGGGCGGGCATCAGCATGCTCATCGCTGCTGGAAATTCAGCGGCTCCAGCCACCATCGGAACACCCGGAGGTGCTGAAGATGTGATTACGGTCGGTGCCCTCAACAAGAACACGGCCATCGCGGAATACAGCAGCCAGGGCCCGACCGAAGAAGGGCGCGTCAAACCCAACGTGGCCTTCGTAGGCTCGGATGTCATGTCCACTCAACACAACTCGGGAGACGGCTATGTTGCCTTCAGCGGCACAAGCATGGCCACTCCCGGTGTTGCCGGAACCGTCGCCCTCATGCTTCAGGCCAACCCAGACTTGTCGCCCTTTGATGTTCGAAACATTCTCCAAGAGACAGCAACATACCGTCAATGTCACTACATGTTAGCCAACGAACCTTGTCTTGAAGATGGAATTCCGAAGAATCGGCAAAACAACGTCTACGGCCACGGGCATGTAGAGGCCCTTGCTGCGGTCATGGAAGCGGCCCAGCGTGATTATCAACTCGACACTTCCATCACCATTTCCATCACCACCGAAGTGGGTATTGACGACCGTATTCACTTGATGCCAGGCGATGCTCTTGATATTGACCTCAGTGGATCCCTTGACACCGTTCAATGGCGCAGCAATCATCTCCGAGACGATTGGGCCAATCTCCACTCCTTTAGCGAGGGCGACCAGCGAGCAGAACTTGACATCTCCACCATCGTTCACCAACTCGAACACCTTCCCGGCATTGAGGTTGAAGGAAACCACACGCTCTCTCTACGAGGTTTGGTGGCCAACGAAAGTGGCGGCCACTCTGCCACCTCCCTCGTTTCCGTGAACGTGATGTTGATGGATACGGCCAATGCCAAATCTTTCACTCAATCCATCCAAGACGGTTTGTTCGGAGATTTACCCGCTTGGGTTGCACCCACCATCATCTTGCTGTTGATGCTCTTGGTTATTGCAGGAATCATCGTTCTCAACAAAGCTGAGGATTCCGCTCAAGTGGAAATCATCGACTGGACGCGTCCCGATGAGGACATTGATGCGGTTGTTGAGGAAGCCAAGCTTCTGGAATGATGGGTTCACGCAACGGCGCTTGCCTCGTTCCACTTCTCAAGAATAGCAGCCGTATCATCCATTCGNCCCTCGTGAAGGTAGGTGATTTCTCCTTCGGCGTTAACGAANGCAAGCGACCCCGGTCGCGTGATGTCGAGAGCGGAGGCTGCTTCTGTCCCTTTCATGAAGGCGTACGTTGTCAATTCAACGCCCAAATCGTCCTCCTCATCATCATGCGCATTGGCAGATTCGTGCCATTCGCTCAAGGTCAACCCGCCAGCATTTTCAGCCGGGTCTGTTGACATGACCAAAACGGGAAGTTCGGCTTTGGCGTTCCAGATGGCGTGCATGGTGGTGTAGCAAGGGCTGTTGCACCATTCGGCTGAGAAGACAACAATGTAGGCGCTACCGGCCATGCGAGCGTTATCGTAGGTTTGATTGTCATCCGCTACCGCAGAGAAGGAAGGAAAGACCTCAGCCTTCACTTCATCCTCAGCGGTACAACCCGTGAGTGGAGTGAGCAAGAGGAGAAGCACCAACAACGGGAGAGTTTTGTTCATGGTGTATAACTCTGGGCGGTTTCCTTTTCAAACCTTGGTCTCAATGTCATACCAGCCACTAAATTTTGAAACCCTACGAAACTGGGAAAAAAAGCCATTAGGTCAGGCATGATGGAACACACATGGGTGAGGGACGATTCGTAATCACGCTCTTTCTCGCTCTTTGTCTCATAACTTCTGTTTCGGCGCAGGGCGAGGGCGGGGATGAAACATCGTGTCTTTCCGGGTCCTCTACAGAAGACCGTCAAGGATGTCTTGATTCCGATGGTGACGGTTGGTCGGACCCTGATGAAGGATGGAATCAAAGCATGGGAGCGGATGCGTTTCCGGACAACGCTTCAGAACACCGCGATCTTGATGGGGACGGCATCGGAGACGTCGCCGACCCCGATATGGATGGTGATGGTTCGCTTGATGAGGTGGACGTGTGGCCGGAGGACCCTCTAATTTGGTCTGACCTCGACGGAGATGGTTATGCAGACCAAGGATTGCATCCAATGAGCGACAACTGCCCCAACATCTACGGTAAAAGCAAGATTCGTCTCCTGGGTTGTTCCGACATTGATGGTGATTTTCTGCCGGATGAATACGATGATGATGCAGACGGCGACGGCATTCGAAATGAAATGGAGCGTTCAGCCTCCTCGGGGACCATTCTTTACGACCCGTACAACGCCGATTCAACGCCCCCGGATGCAGACCAAGACACCATTCCCGATGTTTTAGATCCCGACAATGACAACGACGGATGGCCCGATTACATCGAGATTGACCGTGGCTCCGATATTTACGACGGTGATGAAACACCGTTTACGATGTATTTTGGCACCAACACCGGCATCTTCTACACCGGAGGGCTTGGCCCCGGTTCGTTCAGCTACGAGTACGATTCCGATTACTCCGAATTTTCGGTTTCCTTCGTGAGCGAAATTGTGTTCGAAGAATTGGTCATTCCGCTGCTTTTGGTTCCCGTTTATTTTGCCATTTTCTTCTCTCGTCGCCGTGAATTCAATCGCTTGCTTGCCGAGATCGGAGGCTGTATGGACTGCGATGTGTTGAGAACGATCGAGACTGAGGTGAACTTGGCGGTAAAGCAACGCAACATCCGAGTCTACCACGGATTGGTTCTTCGAAACGCCATTGAACTCGCAGAAGGGGAATTGACGAGAGAGCGTTTTGAAGAGGAATAAGAGGCCACAGCCCCCCAATCATCAAAGAGTCAATACCCTACGGCACAACAGGGACGACCATGGTGGGTGATGAGCATGTTTCGATGATTCCTGTGCCGGAGGGCAAACGGTGGTCCGCTACCGTCAACGGTCAGTCGCATGAGGTCCTCGCACCCAGCAATGCTGTTCTCCTCGACGTGCTTCGAGATAAGGTCGGCACACTCGGCGTCAAACGAGGCTGTGATTTGGGCACGTGCGGCTGTTGCACCGTCATGATCGACGGTGTTCCAAAATTGTCATGCCTGACCCTCGCCGGCCAAGTTCAAGGCGCAGACATCATCACCGTCGAGGGCCTTTCAGACGGTGCTCATCTCGCACCTATTCAGACCTGTTTTGCTACCCATGGGGGCTCCCAATGTGGCTTTTGCACCCCCGGATTCTTGGTGGCGTCTCAAGCCTTGCTCAACGAGAACGCCAACCCAACACGGGACGAAATCGCCTGTGCCATCGAGGGGAATCTGTGTCGCTGCACGGGATATCAGCAAATCATTGACTCGATTGAGGCCGCCGCAGCCATTCACCGGGGCGATGTTGCAGCCCCTGCACCAGCAAGCGCCCCTCACCCAGACCCGCACCCCTCCGGTCCTGAAGAGCCCACCATGCCACCCGGCCATGCGAAGTGATCACCATGGGCAGTTATCGTCAACAACCCGGTGCGTCCTCTTCGGAGGTTCGTAAGGATGGCAAGCGTGTCGCAGGTAAACAGGTCTTCCCGCCCCCAGGATCAGGTGGAAGCGACCCTCAAATGCGGCCAAGAGATTTGGATTTCATCCCAGAAACCGTGGGTGGTAAAGAGCCCAAACCAGCAGGCGACCATATCCATGACCGGGACCGAACCGGCACCGTGGTTGGGAAACCCATTCCACTGGTTGACTCCAATGCAAAGGTGACCGGACAGGCATGGTACGGCGACGACGTGCGTCTGCCAGGTGAATTGATTGGGAAGATTCTTCGCTCACCTCACCACTACGCTCGCATCAAATCCATCGATACGAGCCGTGTTGAAGCCCTTCCCGGTGTCGTCGCAGTCTCGACCGGCCAAGACGCCCCCAACCGATTTGGGGTATTGCCGGTGACCAAAGACGAGCACGCCATGGCCATTGAGAAGGTTCGACACGTGGGGGATTTGGTCGCCTGTGTCGCCGCTGTGGACGAAGCAACCGCCATTGAAGCGCTTTCATTATTCGATGTCGAATGGGAAGAATTGGAACCAGTTTTTGACCCCAAGAAAGGGTTGGAAGACCACGACGAACCCATTCACTGGCGTGGAAAATACCANCTTGCCCGAACCAATGTTCAGAAGCGTGTGTTCCAGGAATTTGGAGACCGTTCTTTGGTGAATACACCGCATGCCTCCTCTCACGGCTCCTGGACGATGTCCGGTGTTCATCACGGATTCACTGAACCCCACGCCGTGGTGGCTCATTGGGACCCCAACGGGCGGCTTCAACTCTACACGCCTCAACAAGTACCGCACTACACGCACCGTGCNCTTTCGACGGTACTGGACGTCCCCATGCACCAAATCAACGTCATTCGAACCTTTGTGGGNGGAGGATTCGGAGGAAAATCNGACCCCTTCCCNCACGANATGTGCGCCGCTTTGTTGGCCCGNAAAGCCGGCCGGCCCGTTCGAATTACCTTTGACCGCGAAGAAGTCTACTGGATCAATCGTGGCCGCCACCCGAGTCATATNGACGTGAAAATGACGGCCGATGATTCNGGGCGNATCTCCGGTTTCGACATTGATGCCCTCATCGATGGCGGTGGTTTTGCATCCTTTGGACACGTCACTTCGTACTACAACGGGGTGCTGGCTACTGCCCCCTATGAATTGGGTTCGTTCCATTACACGGGTGCCAGAGTCTGGACGAACAAACCCGCTTCGGGCGCCATGCGTGGCCACGGGGCCGTCAACACGCGCTGTGCTGTTGAGGTCGGTTTGGACGAGATGGCAGAATCAATGCANGTNGACCCGATTGACCTCCGCCTCGCAAATCTGCTTCCTCCGCANAGCCGCACCATCAGCGGCTTCCGCATCACCTCCAACGGGATGCGTGAAGCGCTTGAACGGGTCCGTGAAGGCTCGGAGTGGGACAGCAAATTCCGGCAACTTCCGCTCGGCAAAGGCATCGGCATTGGATGCGGTTTCTTCATTTCAGGTTCCGGCCTTCCAATTCATTGGGACCCGAAGAATTTCCCACACGCTACGGTTCACATTCAAGTCGACATGGACGGTGGCGTAACCGTACACACCGGTGCGGCCGACATCGGCCAGGGGTCGACCACCGCCGTGGCTCAGGTGGTGGCGGAAGTGTTGGCTCTGCCCATTGAAATGATTCACGTTCGCAGCCATGAAAGCGATACAAGCCCCGTGGACCTCGGCTCGTACTCAAGTCGAGTCACTTTCATGAACGCCAACGCTGCTATTCGCGCCGCCATTGGTATTCGAGATCAATTGCTCAAAGCCGCATGGGAGATGCTTGGGTATCACCCCAACGTTCTGGTGTTGAACGACCGACGCATCTACTACAAACACGACCCGGCCATCGGCGTTTCCTACCTTCAAGCACTACACAAAGCTCAAGCGGACACGGGAGCTCTCATTGCCAGAGGTGCTTATCGCTCTCCTCCGATGGGTGGTGTGCACAAAGGTGCAGCAGCCGGCCTTGCTCCAGCATACTCGTTTTCGGCGTATGTGGCCGAGGTTGATGTGGATGTTGAGACCGGTTTGATTTCCTGCACGAATGTTTGGGCCGCCCACGATTGTGGCAAAGCCCTGAACCCCCTCGCGGTCAAAGGACAAATCATTGGTTCCTGCCACATGGGTCTCGGACAAGTCTTGACCGAGAAAATGGTTTACGGCCGTACGGGCCACTTGCAGAACGCCAACCTGCTGGAATACAAAATCCCGAGCGTCCATGAAATGCCACATGTTGAGGCCATCATTGTTGAATCAAGCGACCCGGAGGGTCCCTTTGGCGCCAAAGAGGCTGGAGAAGGCCCCCTTCTTCCGATTTTGCCTGCGGTCGTCAACGCCGTTTACGATGCCATTGGTATCCGATTGAGGAACCTGCCCCTTACGCCTGACGTGGTGTATGCCGGTATTGAGAAGCATCTCAAAAAGCATGGTCTNGACGATGCTGAAGCGATCGCGTCCCCTCGATTGAAACACGGACCGCTTCAGAAGGTGCTCGTTGCACGCAGTGATGAGCACCGTGAACGTGATCGTTTGCGACAGCGCAGCGAGGACACCTCGGCCTACGTGAACGGCGTTCTGTTTGGCTTTGACCCGGACCGCCCGCTCGCTGAACAAGTCGAGGGATGGAGAGAGGCGGATGAACCGCTCCCCGAACAATTGGCNGAACTTGGATTTGCAGGTCGTGCATGGTTGAAAAAAGAACAGCGACACATGGGAGGTGATGATTGATGTTGATGCCTCCGTTTGAACTTCATCACCCTTCTACGGTGGATGAGGCGGTTGAACTCGCCGCCTCCATCATGGCCAAGGGTGAAGCCTTCGATTGGGTTGCAGGAGGGACCGACGTTCTTCCAAATTACAAATGGCGCATCAACCCAAAGCCGCACGTCATTTCACTCGCAGGCATTGAGGAAGCCCACGTCTTGTCCCCTTCGGAACTTGGTTGCATGGTGCCGCTCTCATCGTTGACCACCGAGAACAATGTCCACCCACTCCTTGTTCAAGCAGCGTCCAAAGTGGCTTCGTCCTTGATTCGCAAGAGCGCCACCGTGGGTGGCAATCTGTGTTTGGACACCCGTTGTTTCTGGTACAACCAAAGCGAAGATTGGCGACGTTCCATCGATTGGTGCCACAAAGCAGACTGCGGCACAGGTGCAGATTGTCGGGTCATTCCCAATCAGAACACGCTCTGCGTGGCGACCTATCAAGGCGATATGGCGCCCAACTTCATGGTCCTGGGTGCCTCCGTGGTCCTCATCGGTCCGGAAGGAGAACGAACGATGCCCCTCGCTGAATTCTACGAGTTGGACGGCATGAAGAAGAACGTCCTCAAAACAGGCGAGTTTCTTCTCAAAGTCATGCTCCCGAAGGAAGCCCTCCAACGCAAAGGGTGCTATCAGAAACTCAGAGTTCGCGATTCATGGGACTTCCCTGAGGCAGGCGTGGCCGCTTCATGGATTCCAGGAGACGCATCGACTCTTCTGGTGGCCAGTACGGCGCTTGAATCCATCCCGCGCCTTCACGCCGAACAAGTTGAGAACCATCTCGAAGCGGGTGAGCTTGACCCCGTTGGTTTGGCAAAAACTGTTCAGAAATCGGTTAAACCCGTCAACAACACAGCACTTCCCCCTCGGTACCGCCGGTCCATGGTGAAGACGTTGACCAAGCGAGCCCTGCAGGGTATTCTTGAGTGAGGTGAAGGTATGAAGTCAAAGGCAGCACTCCTGGTGGGTCTTTTGCTTCTCATGGGCCTTCCTGCGGCTCAAAGCCAAGATGTTCAGGGCCCGGCGTGGGAGATGGGGTGGGTCACCGACGTCGACCCGAAATACATCGTTGACCTTGAAGAGGACTGGGACTTGACGGGCGAATTGGTGATATATGTCTCAAATGAAGGTCCAGCGGAACTGAATTTGGCGCTGTCGTATGATTATGATGAGGACGGGCCGTTTTCTTTTGATGGACCGGACAGCATTGAGGTCGCCGGCAACACAAACGACACTTTCACCATCAGTATTTCAGGCGAAGACGCCCAAACCGTGCGTTCGTTTTCCCCGTCATCAAGTCTTGAATTGACCGTTTTGGGTGAAGAAAAACTGGGCGACTCCACCCTCCGCTCACAGGAGGTCTCGGCGGACATCACGGTGCCCAGAATGTACCGTCTGATTCCGAATCTCATCGAACCAACGGATACGTTGTTTTCTGGCTCATGGGTTGATTTCACCATGGAGGTGAGCAACCTCGGAAATACACAAGACGCCATCACCAAGGGCGAGGCGACCGTGCGAAGTTGCCCTCATCTCTCGGTGGTCGGTTTGGATCAACTGGAAAACACCGTGGTTCAGGTCACCAATGCAAACGGCGACAACGTTGTGCGTTTTACCCTGCGGTTAGAGGCGAGCACCAGCCATCAAGAACGGACCTGTGAGGTTTCAATTTCAGTAGAATCGGAGGGCGATAAGTCCGAACGTTCCAGCACATTCAACGTCGATGTTGTGGCGCCGGAGGTCAAGGAAACAACCCCTGATGAAGGTGATGAGGAAGACGAGCCTTTGTTGCCGGACTCCTCGTCCTTGCCGTGGGTGTCGATGTTCGACCTCCTGGCCGTCATGTTCCTCGCTCTTTGGCTTGCTCGCTGGCGCCGCACCTGACCCAAAAAGGTGTAATTTTCCGGTGTTTGAGCCTTTTTTTTTCAAAGGCGGTTTGTTTGACTGCGACTCAGAAACAAACGGATGGTCATGCCCATCATTGAGCAACTATTATGTGTGGAATGTGTCTCCGAAGGATGTAAATCTGTGCATTTCGTTACATGATTCGTGGTGATAATATGGCCGAAGCAGAAAAAAGCAGTCTGAGCCTTGAAGCATGGCTCATGATTGGCCTGCTGGTTTCAGTCGTCCTTTCCACGGCTGTCATTGCGATTGTTTCGGCGGGAAAAACCACGGTTTTCTCGCCTTACGAGAACGGTTCGGAATACGAAGAGCAGCAGTTGACGTTCATGCGGGACAGTTTGGAGGATTTCACGGTCGCCAACACCATGTCCACGCCCATGCTAGTGAACGACTGGCAGAACCCACATCGCACGCTGCTTGTCATCGCTGCTCCTGAGAAACCCTTTGACGCTGCAGAAGCGGCAGCCATTCACGACTTCGTCACCGAACGTGCTGGCAAAGTCATCCTCGCCTCCAACTCAACCAACGCCCAGCTGGTCGCTGAAGAATTCGGCGTGAAATACTTCGATGCCCCGGTCCGAGACGACATCAACACCGGTCGTTATTACGAGGTCACCAACGATAACGGCGACCGGATTTCACCGGACACCAAGAAACTCTGGTCCGTCGCCAGCGTCACCCGTGATGTCAGCACCATGGGCGATGAAAAGGCCGTGCCGTGCTCGGAAGACGATGTTCGGCAAGAAAACGTGCAGAACTGTCGAATCCCGGTCCTCTTCCACCGACCAACGGCCATCCAGGTGCTTGACGAACAAGCCGACGAAGGCCGAGACGTCCATGTCCTCGCCTCCGCTTCTACCTCTGCTGAAATCGACGCCGGGAAAGGTGAATCCAACCCTACACTGGGTGAAGGCGAAACCGGATTGATCATTCGAATCGATTACCCTGGACAAACCGTGCTTGACCAGCGCTCGCTCGAACTTGGCGGCGACATTGGTGAAATCAGCGCAACCGGCAGCATCGTGTTTGTTTCAGACCACTCTGTCTTGGCCAACCACCTTTGGGACCAAGATTACGCTGAAGCCACCGGTAAGCAGCAATGCGATTCAGAGTTGTACATCCAATTTGGCCACATGTGCTGGGATACCGACTCTGAAGGCTTGAACAAGGGACTCGGCGACACCACCTGGCGAGGCAACGAAGCCTTCTTCACCGCATTGGTCAACGACATGATGGAATTTGATAACAAAGAACTCTCCGCCACCATTTCCCGAAACACGGCTTCCTTCAACGTCGTCTTTGATGAGAGCCGCCACGTTTCCAGCACCCTCTCGATGCCGTTTACGGAAGCCATGGGGGCCATCGTCCTCTTGACCAGCGACGGTGTGCTCAAGTGGCTCATCATCCTCAACCTCTTTGCGCTCTTGGCCATCGCCATCATGGTGGTTCCAGAGAAGGAAAACTGGCGACATGTCTTCGACTTGACTCGCTTCAGGGAGCGTCCAACCAAACTGGACCCATCCCAATACCAACGGCGAACCCGCGAGGCCTTCTTGGCCAAGGTTCGCAACTTCAACGACCTGACGCGTGAAGAATTTGCGCGCAAGTCCCCTGCGGAAGTCATGCAGATGATCCGCGAACCCCGATTGGTCGAACTTGTCAGTTCGAACCGTGCCTACTCCAACGATGAATTGAGGGAATTAATCCCGCAGATACGCCGTTGGGGAAATTGAAACAAGGAGGATAAGAAATGCAACCCCCAGCCCCCCCAGCAGCCCCGCCCGCGCCTGTTCCTGCAGCGCCCGCAGCACCTGTGGCTCCTGCTGCCCCTGCCGCACCCGTGGCACCCGCAGCACCAGCCGCACCCGTTGCGCCTGCAGCACCGGCCGCTCCGGCCCAGCCGAAGCACCAGAGTACCCCCGAAGTCCGAGAGCGCCTCAAGGCC
>NZEQ01000022.1 GCA_002689105.1 Verrucomicrobiales bacterium
TCTCTGCGTTGATGATGATGACTTTGTCATCACGGTCTTCACGGGCCGCCTTCAACAGAATGTCGGCCGAGGCCGAAGCAAGTCGGCCCAAGATAAGACCGTCTGCGTCAAACACGTAGGTGGTTGCATCAGCCAAGGATAACAACCCCCGTTCCTGTTGGGTTTTCGTTCATCAGCTCGCCGTAGGTCATGATTCGACCTCCAGCGGCTTCTATCTTCTCACGGGCACCGTTGCTGACGCTGTAGGCGGCGATGGTGTGACCGTTGGTCAACTCACCCGAGCCGAGCAACTTGCCTGGAACGAGGATGGTGGCACCCTCGGGGGCATAGCGGCTCACACGGCTCAGATTGGGTTGGGCCCAATTCTTGCGACTCTTTGAGAGGCGCAAGGCCACATCTCGCCAAACTGCAGCTCCGGTGTCGCGAGACTGGGCTTTCAGCTGGTTGATGGTATCAACCAACTGGGCGTTTGTCTTACGTTCTGGGTTGCTCATTTGACTCCCTCGATGCTATGAAGCAACCTGCCGACCGTCCGTCCCGTTATGAAGCCACCGACGCGAGTTGNACTTCCATCGCGCCGGAGCGCCACGGTTTTCCGAAGAATTCCGAGGTTCACTCAAGAAGGATTTCGCCCTTCGCATCAAGCAACTCAACCATCAAACCGGCCGCACGGGCTTGGACNATGATTTCGTCGTGGAGTGTATCGGAAAAGTCGTCAAGAGCGCCCAAGGCGGTGATGCCAGCAACGTCCGTCAANCGATCGATGAGGTGGTTCAGAATGCAGCTAACGCCGTAGGCTTGCCCAGCACGGAAGGCGTGGTCGGCGCTTCCTGGCTCGGGGTCTTCGGCTTTCATGCGGAGCATGACGGTCTGTGAATAAGCCACCAAAGCACCGTAAATGGATTCGATGATTTGAGCGGCTTCCAAATCACCCAACAACATCTGAGACTGAGCGAGGGCCGCTCGAACAGCGTGTTCGTACATCCCGTGGGCTCCGATGGTGTCGGTNGTTTCAATTTGCATGGCTTGGTCAATGAGCGCCTTCCAGTCGTCCATGAACCAACACACAGGCCTCCAGCCTTTGAAGGTTAAGGCTTCAGCAGGTCTTGCTTACGCTGAGTGGNCCTCGGCACTTCACCGATGGGGCTTCAAATCTTGAAGTCCGTGTTCTCGCCTTCAACCATACCAGCCTGNCGGACTGAACCGTCTGCTGCGACGAATTCGCCGGCCTTGGTCAGGTTGTCGTAAATGCTGGTCGCATCGATGCGCTTGACCACCGACTCTTCGCCCAGAGCCATCGTCAAGGAATTGGTGATGGCACCGAGGGTTTGCAGTGCACGGTCTCGATGCGTTGCATCGATGGTGTGCTCGGAGTATCGGGCTTCTTCAAAGATGGACAGGAAGTCATCCAATTGGTCAACGGGTACCATGTTGAAGGCCGAGCGAACAGCCGCTTCAAACTCACGTGCTGTTTCGTAGACCTTCTTCATGAAGCCGTATTTCTTGAAGTGCTTCACGAGGCTCTTGTAGCAGTCGAAGATGGCAGCAATGTACTCGTTGCTGGCTTCAAGTTGCATCATGGCATCGGTCAGAATACCACGGAGCGCTTGGACCTGGCGTTGTTGCTGAACTCGCTGGTANTAGATTGCACCTGCGATCAACAAGGCCATCAAGACGATAGCGAAACCAATCAAGTTGCTCGGGCTGAACAAACCACTGGCGTCGCCCAAGGCTTCGGCCTTCTTGTAGGTGATTTCGTGCGTGATGTTGTCCTGTGATGGTGCAAAGTACGTCGACCCGGGGTAATAGGCCGTGATTCGCCAAACACCGGAACACGGGTTTCCATCGCAACTCTGGCCAACGAAGCTCCATTCAAAGGAGGCNATACCTTGCTCATTGGTTCGGGTCTTGTTGTTCAAATCAGAGACAACCCATGTGCCGGTTTCATCATCAAAGAATTCGTAGGCGAAGATGACTTCTTCATTCTCAACAGCGAGGTCGAGACGGTCGCGCAGGAGGGCGATTTGTCCAGTGATGAGGTCACCTTCATCGGCGCCGTTGGCGCCGCTATTACTCCAGGTCTGCTTGACTTGCAGGTCAACACGTGAACGAACGAGGACTTCGATGTTCATGGCTGAACCGTTCAGTGCGTTACTGCTGTCCTTGTCACAACCTCCGGGGATGTTCCGGTCGGGCTCAAACGCCACTTGGAGCGTACGGAAACCTTCGAGTTTACCACCGGTGGTTTCCACGCCTCGCAAGGTTGGGTTTTGCACAGGGTCGCCGCTGAACCATTCCACGCTTCCATCGATGTCGCTGGTGCGAACCGTGGCAAGCGGGCGAACGTTCTCATCGGGGTCGAGGTAGATGTTGAGACACTTACCACCAACGGCCTGTCCGTTGGACTGAGCGAGGAACGCGTCGATGTGGAACGACTCCTTCAGGTACAACACTGGATAGCGGGAACCGTTTGGAGCAACCCACTGGTCAACGCTGGACTTGAACGGCCCAACTTCGGTGATCTGCAACGTGGAGTTGGAGAAGACGTCGAACTCGGTTTGGACCGTCTTGTTCTCGTATCGGTAGGCGTCGTTGTTGTCGTAAGCCGAGTACGAGACCGTCACCTTGGCTTTACCAGCCATCACGTCCGAGAGCGGACAGATGATGGAGAAGTAACCGTCAGCGTTGGTGGTGCCGGACTGACAAGCGACGGGCCCGGTTTGACCGTTCACCATCTCGTAATTGACGCGGATGCTTCGATCGGTCAGGTTCACGCCCAACTCATCGCTGAGTTGTCCGGTGACGATCATCGGCTTGGGAACGACTTCACCCGTGAGCGGGTCGATTTCGCTGGTGTANACGATTTGGTCGTCAACCGACATCACGGTGCGGCCAATGAGGTTGAAGCCGTTGGCGTTGTTGGTCATCGTAAGTCGGAAGTGGTCGTTTCCTGGAATCTGNGTACACGGGTCCCACGCTCCTTGGATGCCAAGGTAGCTGACGTCAAGTGGTTGACAGCCTTCATTGGGCAGCGTCTCTTGGAATCGCAAAATCACGTTCACTGGACCAAATCCATTCGGCAAGAAGGATTCGGGGTCGGCTCGCAGCAAGGCAGGGTTGAGTGGCGAAATATTGGACTTCAAACATCCAACGGTTTCCTCGACCTCCAAACCATCACCGTCGATGTCTCGGTCGGGGATGTTGTCGCCGTTGCCGTCGTAGAAACAGAGATGGGAACCATCCGGTTCAACTTCTGGAAGCGAAATCACACCGGCATTCGGCGCCAGTGTAGCCACGACCTGTCGGTGCAACGTGCCTTGGAAGTCCGTGCCTTCGAAGATGACATCAACCAAACCGCCGTAAGGCGTTTCGGAACCTGAAAGCGCTGTGCCTCCTGAATCCCGTATACTCGTCTTGTTATCGTCCGATACTTGAGCAGTGAAATCCCATTTATCGCCTGAACGCCGCAAGTTGTCTTCGGTTGAAATCACCTGCATGTAGGTCCGAGATACAACCCAGACCGACTGACTCACTGAAGTTCCTTTGAGGAGGGATGTTCCGGAGTATTCGAACTGCAAGGTGAANTTGCCAAGGTCGTCGGTGGCGGAAACATTGAACGGAATTTCNAAGAAACCGTTGTTGTCTGTGAAGTTCACGCCCGTGCGTCCGTCAAAGGACCAGGTGTAGTTGACCGGTGCGTTTCGAACCGGTTGAAGTGAATTGTCAACCAACTTCGCCTGGATGGTGGTGTTGGTGTTCCTGTANAGGCGAGGCAACGAGGTCGTCTGGAAGTCGGTGGTACCGACCACGGTGACGTTGATGTACGCGCCCGTTGGAGCTAACGTCGATGAGTTGCCGGTGAAGTAGTAGGCAGAGTTGGTGAAGTCGACACGGAGCCCGTAGGTTCCAGCACCGTATTGGCTGAACCAAGACCAGTTGTAATCGTAGGCTGCATCGCCGTCCTTCATGATGGGGCGTTGCGTGTAGGCCGTCTCACCAGCGCCGAGGAATTGGCCGTTTTTGTCAACGTCAACTTGCAGAGCNATCGGGTCTTGGTCCCACGGATCATTGGTGCGGTTGGTGACCTTTCCAACGACTTGGAGGGATTCGCCCGTGTTCATTTCGGGGACAATCTCACAGCGAACAGGGCTGTTGGGGTCCGTTCGGTCCACAGGCCCACAAGGCGGCAGATTGCTATCGCCGCCGTTCACCAAAGCGATGAACCAGTGGCTGCCGTTTCCAGTGAGGAACGGTCGGAGAGCTGCTGCTTGACCGGTCAAACCTTCAGGCGTACCGTCCCATGATTTTGGATACGGTTTGAAGGCGGCCACATCGTTGTAGTTGATTCCGGCTGCGGTCAGTGCAGGCTGGTGGAACAGGGTCGACCAGTCGCCAAAGGTTCCGTCACCGTTGTTGACGGTGGAGTCGTAGTAGTAAATCGGGCTCAGACCATCAACGATCANNGTTCCCTCGATGTTCATGCGGTGCATGATGCGAACAGAGAACGGTTCAGCCTCGTCGCCGTTNAGGAACGGGAACGGCCATTCGTTCGCCAATTCGGGTGAAACGCGAGCNATGATTTCGATGTCGCCTGCGGGTAGACTCGTGTTGGTGTAGTTGTACCGCAACGCGTCGCCGTTATTGTCGAGCACCACGTCATGCTGCTTGGTCAAGTCGTTCCAAGCAATCTCCTCATAACCACCGGGAATTTGTCCCACGCCGTTATCGGCGGTGGAGTTCCACTGCACTTGCTTCCATGTGCCAGCGATACCAAGGTCTTGGACGAAGGTGAGCGAAGCCCATCCCGAGGCATCGGTTCGGTAGCCGTTGTTGCCCAGGCCGGTGAAGTTGGTCGGAGCGGTTAGGTTGCCAAACAGCCCTCCAAAGATGGAGAAGGTGATCGGTGAATTCTTGATTCGATTGTCAAACAATCCTCGGTCCCAGTCGGCAGCGTAGTGGGCCTTGAAGTCAAGCCAGAACGGTTGTTCATCGCTGCGGAAGTACGTCCACGCCGAGTAGTCAACGGTCATGTTGGCCTCAGCACCGACATAGTAGGACTGCGACTGGTTTCCGTTAAACAGGAACATCTCCGTCACTTCTGCATAGACGCGGTAGGTCGTGTTGTCGCCCACCGTCAAATCCTCGGGATAGAGGAATTGTCCAACACTGAAGTTTCCACCAGCGTTGGTCAAAACGTCGATCGTTTCGATGGCCGTGGTGTTGTTGGCGGTCCATTCGATGTGAACCTGAACAGGGAGTTGCGGGGCGGCTTCANCCACGCCGGTGACGGGGTTCAACCAGTCAACATGCCCTGCAAAGATGGTTGGNCTTTGTGCGTCAAGCCACAGGTTATCGGGGAGATTGAGCGTGATGTAAGTCGGTGCCTTATCATCAGCATCCAAGATACCGTCGTTGTCATTGTCCCAGTCCGAGGTCAATTCAGTGTCTTCCGTGTGGTCAAAGTCCAAATCGTTGCGNGTGTCATTGTCGTCATCGTTGTCAATGGCGTCCGGCCCTGTTGAGGAATCCAACGGGTTCGCAAGCGCTTCACCGTCACCAAAGTCGTCGTGATCCCACGGGTTGGTGGAATTGCGATTAAAGCGAGTGGGCCAAAGCAACACTTCGTCTTCGTCGTGCATGCCGTCTTCATCGTCGTCTTCGTCAAGGTCGTCGCGAACGCCATCGTTGTCGTGGTCAAACGGTGCCGTGATGCTTTCAAGAAGTTCAGCAGCGTTGGTCAAGCCATCGCCATCCCAGTCATCATCGGCCCAGTTCACGATACCGTCGTTGTCGTTGTCCCATGTGGACTGTTCTTCGCCCCAGAAACAACCGGGGAGGCGTTCTTGGTCAACATCCAAACGGCCGTCGTTATCGTCGTCGGGATCTTCTCCGTCAGGGATGGCGTCGTTGTCGTTGTCAACGTCATAGAGGGTCGGTTGGCGNAGACCTTGGGACATGATTCCTTGGTCCCAAACCGCTTGGTAGAATCCGTCGTCATCAGCGTCAGCGTCGTTGCCGTCATCGTCATTGTCATCGCAGTTGGACCCAGAGAAGAAATTCCCGTTGTTTTGGCCGGTATCGTCGTCAAGGTCGAAGTTGCTGTCAACCTCAAAGTAATCCCATACCCCGTCGTTATCGTCGTCCACGTCAAACCAGTCGAAGATGGAGTCGTAATCATCGTCCAAATCAATGGTTGAATTGGTGAAGTCACCGTCAATGTCTCCATCGACATCGTTCTTGAGGAGGTCGGCTCCCAATTCATCGGGGAAGTCGGCTTCAGGGCCGTTGTCACTGTTCCACTGCCAAATGCCGGTGGTCAAACCAATCCAAGAGTTGAATGCGTCTCGGTTATCGGTCATCTGAGTGTAGGTGATGGCAGAGTCAATGGTGCCGTCGCCACCGAAGTCGTAGTGCCAGCATCCGATGCCTTCAACCGGAGTACAGCTCCAATTGCCTGACGGGCCTCCGGCGGTGGCGCCTTGGTCAAAGGCAGCGTCNGGCCGGGTGGAGTAAGGGGCACCAAACTGAGCGTTGACGCCGTTGAGTGGCATCTTGTATGCGAGCGCATANGCGTAGCCGCAAACGAAGCCTTGCCCGAGGTTTCCTGCCGTCCAACCGCAGGTTGAAAGGTCGAATGAACCGCCCATCTTGACNTCATCAACATCCAAAACACCGTCGTTTCCTTCGTCTTGGTCCCACCAATCAGGCATCCCGTCAGCGTCTTGGTCAATGTCCAAGCCGTTGATGAGGGAATCGCCATCCGAATCAATGTCCCAGTCGTTACCGCCGTTGTACGGCGACCAACGAGCGAAGAGGAACCAGTAGAATTCAGGCACGATACCTGGCGTGGGAGGGTTGGTGGTTGCGTCGTAGCCGTTGTAGTTGAGGACCACATCAGCGAAGGGGTAGTGCTGGAACACCATGTTCCAGTGGTCGGTGGAGTTGGTATCGTAGAGTTGACTGTCGCTGGACCCATCGAGGGCGCCACCGTCGTTCACGGGGTAGTAAGGTGTGCCGAAGGCGTCGGTGGCGTCGAAATCAACGATACCGCAATTTCCGTCATCGGGGTCAAAGAGGTCAGCGATACCGTCGTTGTCGTCGTCCCAGTCAATGCTGTTCTCAAGGCCGTCGCCGTCCACGTCAGAATCCACATCATTGGGTCCATCGTCCCGGTACAGCCCACCGTTGATTTGGTGAAGGTCGTTGTCGTTATCGAGGTCACAGTCCCAGTCGATGTCCAAGACATCGATGATGCCGTCGTTGTCGTCGTCAACGTCGTCCCAGTTGCTGATACCGTCGCCGTCCCAATCGTTGAATTGTGAGAAGGAGGCTCGGCGGGTTTGACATCGTGGGTCAGGGTTGGTGGGGTTGGGGTTGGCTTGCGTAGGGCAGTTCCAAGTGGAAACTTCCGCCGCAGTGTTCAGCGGGAACGAGTCGTTTTCGTTCTCGATGTTATCGTTGTCCAAATCGTAAGGGATGTCAGCACCACCAACGGCAAAGTTGCCGAGATTGTCGGGGGAGGTCGTCCCACCCATGTCGGTGTCAAGCCAGTCGTAGATGCCGTTGTAGTTCTGGTCAAATGGCCGACGAATATCGTCGTCGAGATCACCGTCATAATCGATTTCACAGTCGAGTTGCCCGTCACCGTCGCCGTCGCCACCAGGGAGGTCGAAAACGGCGGTCGATACACTCGTGATGGTCAAGTTGCCCTTGGAATCGCCACCGTTGACGGTCACGATATCGCCGACACTGTATCCGGAACCTGCCCGGTTGATGACCGCGTTCGTGATGGCGCCTGCCGTGGTCGTGATGTCAACGGTCAACCCGGTTCCAGTGTTCCCTGAGTTCGCCGTCGCAACATCGGTACCGCTGTTGTAGTTCGCGCCGCCCGTTGAGATGGTGAATCCTGTCACGGCCCCGTTCTGAAGCCCGGTGTAATCGCTGGTCTGGTCGCCGTTGGTGTCAATTTCAACGCACGTATCGGGGATGCCGTCGTTGTCATCGTCGGGGTCAACCATGTCAAGAATGCCGTCGTTGTCATCGTCGGTGTCAGCCGAATCCGGCGTACCGTCGTTGTCGTTGTCCGGGTCGAGGAAGTTGGGGGAGCCGTCGCCATCGAGATCGCCATCAACAATGTTGATGAAAGCAGGAGTGCCGTGAGAGTCCGCTAAATCGATGAGGGTGTCAAGGCCGCCGAAGAAGCCCGAGGCTGTAGCGCCCTGAGCGTTCACTCTGTTACGCTCCCAGTCAACGTAATCAACGCCGCCAGAGTATTGGCGGTATTCGTTGAACGTCCAAAGGCGAGAGGTGTCGTAGAGAGAAGCCGTCGCAGACATTTGGGTGGTGATGCTGGCGTCGTAGGGGTGGGCGTCTTCAACGTCGAGAACGCCATCGCCGTCATCGTCCGTGTCAAAGTAATCCGGCATGCCGTCTGAGTCAAGATCACAGGGCCACGTGAACTGGTCGATGCGCCCATCGTTGTCATCATCTTCGTCGTAGCGTCCTGGGCCTGCCCCGTCGTTGTCTTCATCGGTCACGCCGTCGTTGTCGTGATCCATGGGGTTCTGGTCAGCGAGGTAGAACTCACCAAC
>NZEQ01000002.1 GCA_002689105.1 Verrucomicrobiales bacterium
TACCTGCGTTCGCAATCCACACACCAACAACACCGCAGTAAGCCATATCGGTGAGGGCGAGTAGCGTCGCCCGATCCCGTACGGCTTCCGTACGATAACCCCATAACACACGGAGGAAACATGGGAAAACCAAAGTACGAAATCTTTCGTTACATAAACAACATAACGCTCAATCCACGTGAGTACATACTCGATGACGAGGGCAACCAAATGCTTTTCGACAGCGCGGAAGATGCGCTCGCGTTTATGAACAAACACATCAGCCCACCAGTAGCCAACGTCGATGAACTCGGCGACGAATACGGGATGTTCATAGCAATGGTCGAGGAGGATTGGTGTCAAGCATGTGAGGACGGTACTTGCCCAGAACTCGCAGAGGAGGACGCATGAGCGAGAAGCCCAAGCTAGTGCATTGCCTTGAGTGCGATCACGTATTCGAGGAACGCAAAAAGTTCATAGAAACCTGCCCAGAGTGCGGAAACAACGACACGCAGTCAACCGTGTACATGGGCATCAACGACGAAGAGGAGGACGAATGAACCGCTTCATACTTGCGGACGATCCGTANGACATACCAACGGTGATGTGCGATCAGCACATCATCAAGATGATAACCGAAGAAGCGCAGATGNTGTGCTATGCGATNCANAAGCACATGCCTGAGTTCGCAGCATGTCACAGCAAAACGCTCTTCAAGACTACGCCCAACTCTGGTTACGCGAAACATCCATGTACGCANTGGTGCGCAACCAACCAGACTAATTTCGAGTGGGCGTTAGATCTGTTCCAAGAAATGTGTGGCGAGTATTCCGTGCGCTTCAACGGCGTTCACGGTACAGACAGCAGGCTCAAGAACCTGTTTATGATCGCTACCGTTTCGGATGAGTACGACGAGTGTTTTCCGAAAGGCAAACGCACGTCTCATCCACAGTGTTTCGGCGCATGGCAACGACAATGCCAGACGTCCGAATGGTGGCCCGTACAAGCATACCGCACGTACTATCGCCACAAACAAATGACGTTCAAACAACCTATGCGTTGGACGTCACAACCTCAACCTTCATTCATGTAAACAGGAGACACACACATGAGTATACAATCACGAAAAATCAGCATGAAAGCCGCAGAAAAAATCGCGGACACGTTTGTGAACAGCGGCGACATGAAGAAACAAACCGACACGCTTTGGGATGCGCAAGACGCGGCAGATCAGGCTTTGCAAAAGCGCATTGTCGATTACGCTATGAACTCCCCAGCGCGTAAGTTTTTCGATAACTTGTCGCCAAAAATACAGTTCGGCGATGACACTCCAGCGTACCTAAAAACATCTACGTCATTTCCCGTACGCATAGATAAGCCTGAGTTGACGTACAGTAGCACGATTGATTACGACACCGAAGTATATAAGTACGATTGGCATAATCAAACAGATCCACGCAAGCATACGCCCGATGCGTGGTGGTGGTTCGACATACATGCGCTGGAAATCTGTAGGATTATAGATCCTCAAGTGGGTGCGGATCTTGATTTGCGTAAGTATCTTTCGAAGAAGCTTTGCAACCATAAGCTCCTCATAGCGTACGTGCAAGCATACGAAGAGTGGCGTGCTTTCCAAGAAGATATTAACAGGCTTTGGCGTCGTATCAAAGACGACATACACGGTCGCTCGGTCAAGCAGGTTTTGACGGCGTGGCCTGAGTTGTCGGAGGCTGTCCAAGAGTATTACGGTACGCAGCCCAATAAACCTACGGCGTCACCACTGGTTACACCACTTTCACAGGTGATCTCCGAGTGCACTACGCCAATGATTACGAAGGAGGCGTCGTGATGAAACACATTGGAACCGTTAAAACATACACGTTATCGTGGAAGGTCACACGTTACGCAGCAGACAAGTCGATGATCGACTTTCACGAGAGGAACGTGCAGTCGTTGATCGACATGATGGGCGTCAACGTACGCAAGTTGCCGAAGGGTTATCGTATGACGATCTCTGGTAACGGAACGATCGAAGACTGGGGCGTTGGGCCTGCGAGCGTGACGATCTACGTGACGAAAGGTCGTGGCGATCAGCGTGTCAATATCAACGTCAGCGGGATGTCGTTTCGGCAGTACGCAATGCAGAGGTCAAGCACTTTATTTACGCTTACCGTGGCGAAAGTGGACGACGCGGCTGCTTCCGACGTGGCATGATGAGGTTCTGTACATGGAGAATTTTACATGGGTGAACCATCATTGTTTGTGTTCGTGGATGACGACAACTCTTCATGCGTTATCGTCACGAACTGTTCCGAAGACAAGGCGAAGATTATGGTGGGGCGTGCGTTGCAGCACGTCTCTACTCCGCCGATCAAATACTACAATGCCGACGAGTACGCAGCGGCGTTCGTGGCTGCGAATAAATGCAGGCCGTTCGACATGCTATTCGTTGGCCCGTATGATGACGTCGAGGGCGATCTCGATGAAGTCGGAACGATCTACGAAATTGCGCGGCGCGAGAACAAGATACTCGTGCTTCCCGTGGACACCAATGGCGACGTGGCGAAAGAGATTTGGGAATATCATAGCCAAATTTTGCACTAATAATAATGCACGTGCGCAGTCGCGTATCCACGTAGGCGTAATTACACGCACACACACACACTAAAAATTTCAAGAACCCTAAAGGGTTCTTTGGATCTAAGAGGTTAGATTTCCGAAGCCAAAAGCTTTGGAGGTCTTGCTGTGCCTAATCTTTGGCACAACTTGACACAACGTTCGTTGTGTCGTATACGCAACTTGTCATCAACATCAGAGGTATCAAATGACAACTATCAAACACATACTAGACAACCACACATCACGCGAAGCCGCCGCAATCTTTGGCGACATCATCAAGGCGAACACACAAGACTTCCCCGACTGGGATCGCATCTTTGACGCGGCTCGTGTCAGCGACATCGTGAATAGCAATCATCCCAATTCCAAGAAGATTGATAAGTTCGCACCCTCGCAAATCCTACGTGCCATGACTGCGAAAGGCATGGCGATATGGGTATCCGATATTGCGAAGCACGCTGAACAAGAACGCGCTAACGTAGACATGGATGTAAGAGCACCGTTCGTTACCATATGCAATGCACTGGGAATGGATCACGCTGGGCTAGACGTTCCATGTTGGCCGTTTACGTACGAGCCTAACGATCAACAATTTGACACGGACATCAGCGAGTACGTCGAGTTCGAGGCTACTGGCGAGGACGCCGAGGTTGAGCAACCCGCAGCGACCAAGCAAGTCCCTCCGCAGCCAACAACCAGATGGGACGAAACCATGATCGACATTGCGAACATGGCTGTAGCCAAGGCGTCCAAGGGTTCGATCGCTGACATACGTGTGATTGTGCAAGAGCGTGACACTCTGAACAATCAGATCGTTGCCTTGCGTAACGAGGTCGTGGCTGCGCAAGCGAACAGCTACAACGTCGAGCCATCCAAGGACGAGGACGGGTCGGACATGCCTACTCCCGTAGCTACGTCTGAGTTGGCAAGCAAGGTGTTCGGCATCAGAAGCGCACTGTTGGATTTCAACATCACCACGTGGTCGTGGACAGGTACGAACAAGAACGTGCCTGTGGTTGATCCGCATTACAAGTTCGACATCGAGGCGCTATCGTCGCTGTTGTTCTCGTGGAAAGAGAACGTACGGTCTTGGGTCGGTGGCCCGACTGGTTCGGGCAAGTCTACGCTGATCGAGCAAGCGTGTGCTGTGACGGGTACGGAATTGTACAGGTTCAATTGTGACAAGGAAAGTTCGCGTTACAACCTGATCGGCAAGGTCGATGTGACCGAGGGTACGAGTTACTTCAAGGAAGGCGTGTTGCCTAGAGCGATGAAGCGTCCGTCTGTGTTCCTGATTGACGAGGCTGACGCAGCGTTGGGNGACATCACGATGGCCTTGCAGCCTGTGCTTGAAGGTAAGTCGTTGCTGATNGGCGAAGATGGTGGGCGCATGGTCAATCCGCACCCTCACTTCCGTATCACGGCGACTGCGAATACGTACGGTAGCGGTGATAGCACTGGCATGTACGCAGCAGGTGTGAAGATCCANTCACGTGCGTCGATGAACCGTTACGGCGTGTTCATCAATCTCGACTACATGGCTCCATCAGTTGAGATGAAGATGGTNCGNAACGTGATCCCTGCCCTGTCGGATGCGTCAGCCAAGCCGATTGGCGAGTTCTTGAAAGCGTATCGTCAATCGTACCGTAATGGTGCGGTTCAAACACCAATATCCCCACGTAACACAATCACTATGGCGCAGATTGCAGCGTTCTACGAACCGATCCTCGGTGCGCATGATGCTGTTTCACGTGCCATCAATACGAATGTGGTTCTGTCTGCTGACGAGGCTGATGCCGATGTCATCAAGGGGATCGCGGATAAGGCGCTCGCATGAGCGCCTTACCACAAACACACACTTCCATCCATCAACCACGAAAGAGGAAAGCATGATATTCAATAACAACAATCCCGTATCGTTGCAACGTGAACTTAACGGCCTGTCAAAAGGTCTTGGACGTTGGGACGTACACACAGTCTTTCGGGGCGACGGTGCGTCCGCGTCCAACAAGACAATCTATCTGCCCAACATGCCTGTTGATGCGCAGCTATCTGACGAGCAGATGCGCGTGTTCCGAGGCTATCACATACACGAGGTCGGTCACATTCTGCATACGAACGACAGAGTGTGGAACTTCGAGGTCAAGGAGTACATGAAGATCAACGAGTTCTGGCGCAAGGATGTACTCAATGCGCTTGAGGACGTGATGATCGAGCGCAAGATCAACGAGCAGTATGCTGGTGCTAAACGTAACCTTGAGGAAACTGTTGATCGCGTACTGGGTAAGAACTTGGCGCAGATTGCCGAGCATGGCATGGCAGGTACAGCGGACGAGGTTCCGTACGCAATCTTGCAGATGTGCCGTAAGGCGATGGGCTACAACTCTGCCAACTTGGATGCGTACCTTGCGCAGCTTCCCGAAACGGTTGCTCAACAGGCTGACCAATGGGTATGCGAAGTTCTCGAAGCCGAGGATACGAAAGAGGTTGCGAAGATTGCACGTGCTCTTGGTCAGTGGATGAAAGACGAGGGTGTTGCAGCCGAGCAGCCTGACGAACCGCAGAAGCGTGTAGCAGCGGAGGATGGTGAGCCGCCCGAAGATGGTGAGGAAGGCGACGGTGATAAGCCTAAGCCTGACGACGATAGCGATGACGATGGCGACGACGATGGCCCTCGTGTGCAGCAAGCGGAAACCAACAGACAAGACGAGCAGAAGCCGTTGTCGTTGCAAGACCTGATGAACAGAACGCTTGAGGATGTTGTCGAGGAGGAAGCCAAGAGCGTCATACATGCGTCTGACGATCCGACGTTCCAGTTGCCGACGCGTGACATCAACGAGTACGATCCGTACGATGAACTGCAACGCACTCGTGAACACAACGCGAGACACGACGAGTATCTGAAAGAGCGTTCAGCCAAGTACGATAACATAATCAAACAGTTGGGTAAGTCGTTACGCACACGGTCGTCATCGCTCGCTCGTGTGTTGCAGTCACAGGAGAATGAGTTCTGGGTTGGCGGCAAAGAGCACGGACGTCTGGATCGCAACCGCATGGTTGGTATCGTGACTGGCGAAAAGAATATCTGGGCGCAGCAGGTTCGACAGCAGACGCAATCGACAGCCGTGATGGTGATGATGGATCAGTCTGGCTCGATGTCGTTTGGTCAGGTCAGGCGTGCCTTGGTTACGCTCAACGAAACGTTATCACGTGCAAATGTTCCGTACGGTATCATCGGATGGTCATGCTCGAACTATCAGATCCTCAAGACCATGAAGATGAAGGGTCGTACGGAGCACGTGAAGGAGCAGATCGGCGGCATGGGTGACTGGTCGGGTGGTACAGACCCGTATCCAGCTTTGATGATGTGCTACGAAAAGTATCACGAGTGGTCGCAAGCTGAACGTAAGATCATTCTGTTTTGCAGTGATGCGGCGTTCAATCTGCGTGAGAGCACTATGATGTGCAAGCTTAACGCACTGATGGAACCGCAGGGTTACGAACCGTACGGCATACTGATTGATGCCAACGATGCGAGATCGCTTGAGGTTGCGTTCCCACGTGGCGTCGTCAAGACCAACAGCAAGCGGTTGCCTGAGACGATGCTCGATCAACTTCAAAAGCTTCTTGCACTTGGAGCGAACAGTGCCGCTGCCTGAGTTTCGCAGAGACATGAAGCCTACGATACGGCGTGAGTGGATGGAACTCATGCCGCGTCGTTCGATGGGCTTCTGGTGGCGTGTCGGTTGTGTCGTGAAGATACGCAAGGTGCGCCAGACAGATCATAAAAAAATACGAGCAATCTGCGCGGAGGTTGATGCCGCGCATCCCGAACATAGGAGGTATTCAACATGGTGGTTGGATCAGCAGGTCTCTTTTGTCTTGCGCTGAACGTGTACTTTGAAGCACGTAGCGAAGACTTGGCTGCGCAGTACGCAGTAGCGGAGGTCACGCTTAATCGCGTGGCTTCCCCAGATTTTCCCGACGATGTATGCGAGGTCGTGTGGCAACGCAAACAATTCAGTTGGACACACGATGGAAAGAGCGACAAACCCAGAGACAAAAAGGCGTGGCGTCGTGCGGTGAGCGTAGCAGCTTACGCGCTTGAGGACGACGGTCACGTGGTTGTGGGTTACGATGCGCTTTACTATCACGCTGATTACGTCAAGCCGTATTGGGCAACAGCATACGAGCGTGTTGCAAAGGTTGGGCGTCACATATTCTACAGAATGAAGAAAGGGTAGCCCGTCGGCTACCCTGTGTATAGTCAGCGTGTAAAAGGAGGATACCGCCCTATACTGCCACGGTTAAGGGTATTACGAACAACACGTCAACAAACCGAACGAATACACGACGTTCGCGTGTTGGCAAGCGCATGATAAAACACTTGCAAGTTCCCAACGCACTCATGGCTTACGATACGCTTCTGGCCCGTCGGCTCAGTGCGTATTCTTTAATTTTGTCGAGGTACGCTCGCAGATCTTCACAATCTTGCTTGCGTGTATTGCGCCCCATTGCTTTTGCCTCTAGGCGCATGTTCTCAATCTTTCGCTCCATGCGTTCGCACAGTTGAGCGATATGAATTTTCTGATCGTCTGTCATTTTATTTGTCCTGTATCAATTCCAATGCGCGTGTAACGCGTGATGTATTTGTCGATGCGCCGATCATCTTGCTCTTGGCGCGTTCGATTATTGTGTTCCGCCATTTGTGGTTCTTGAGCGAGAGTACGAGACCGAGCACGAGAAGGTCGTTGTCTTTCATTTCGTGCGTCAGCCCTGCTCGTACGTACAAGTCAGGCTCGATGGCGATTGCAGGGATGCTGTCGTCAGTGATGTACAATTTTTTTCGTACGTACTTTAGCGTGTTTGCCAACGAACTTCTCCCATTTTTCTCTGATGTCGGGGGATGACCAAAGCACCTTCTCGACACTTACATTTCGAGTACCGCCGCGATTGCACTTGCGTGGAAACTCTATGCGGTATTTGAGTGATGTGTTGTGAACGGATTGTCTGCTCACCCCCATTAACTTTGCTGTTTCGGATTTGGTAAAACCCTTGTCGGCGTACTGCTGATACTCTGACCAGTGGTAGCCCTTCTTGAATGGATGCTTCATAGGTCTGCCATCTCCAGTGCGTAGATTATTTTTGCAACGCTGCCGAGTTTGAACTTCTTCACTTCGGCTGCTGCCAAAACACCTTCTCTGTGAAGGGATGCACACCTTGCACCTACGCGAGTATAGATCGCTCGTTGCTGCAAGGTCATCTCTTTGAGTAGCGTCTTGTCGTAACCTGTTATGTGCCAGAATATTTCCGAGTACGTCATTCGTTGCTTCTCTTCCAAAGCTTCGAATATCATCTCGTCCAATTCTGGAGTTGATACGTTATCAAGATCATCAGTAGTGATGTCTTCGTTGTCATCAATAACGTCTTCATCATCTTCGTCACCAAATAAGATAGGATTTGGTAACGTCTTTGGTTCACTGTCCGTCGGTTTTTTAGACAAAGGTATGACGTTAGTTTCGACGTCTGTATTGTTAGCAACAATCTCCAACACCATGTTAGGGCATACGCGCCTCATTTGCGGAACATTGGGAACAATGATGCAGTTGATCTCGTCGTATTTTTCTAAACTATGTTTGCTCACCAAAGCTTTTGGAACGTAAGCATTGAAGTGATTGTTGTCTGTGCAATACGCTCCACCAGCAGGTAGAACGTGGTTTACCATCATCATTTTTGTAGTTAGCTTTGTTGTCTGCATGGCACACTCGTTGTTTGACATTTGAACTTGAAACGATCTGTCAGTCCTGTTCTGACGTCACGTCATGGTTATAAATTCAAACAACTAAGGTTCTTACTTTTGGATAACCCCATCTTTAGGAGGGGGCTGCTCTATCCAGTTGAGCCACGGGGCCAGAGGTAACGCCTTGTAATTCAACAAGAACCTTAGTTGTTTGTTTCGATGTCTGCCCGTCACGTACGCAACGGATAGTCACCTTATAAGACTGCAACAGCCTTGATGTGATCGTCAAGCGTGGTGTTCATATAGCGAACAACCATCTTTAGATCTGTGTGTCCCAAGAGGTCAGCGACCACTTTAACTGGGACGTTCTTTCGGCATAGGTTCGTTGCGAACGTATGTCGTAAAGCATACATACCTATATGGTCTGCGATGCTCGTTTGATCTCTGGCTTTTGACCAGAACTTTGACAGTTGATTGCTGTCGTAGATGGGGCGTCCATTCACAGTAAACACGTTCGTTTGTTGTGGCGGCTCGCTCCAAGGTATAACCTTCTTCGCCTCTGGGTGGAGTGGGATGGTGCGCGAACGAGTACCACCCCCTCTTCCCTTCTTCGAATGAAGAGTTACAAGGTCACGATGCCAGTCGATGTCCGTAAACTGTAGGTTTATGGCTTCGATAGGTCTGGCTCCAGTGAACCGTAAGAATGTGGCAAACCTACGTACGTCAGGGTGAAGCACCTCAAAAATCTCTTCGATCTCTTCCTCCGTCAGCGTGTCCGTGTTGTGCGGATTGTCCGCAGGTTTATCCAGTTTTATGTAGTCGCAATGCCCAAGCTTTGCACCAAAGTTAATAATGCTCTGCAAGGCGGTAAGCGTACGGCGTATTGTTCCATCCGTATGACC
>NZEQ01000023.1 GCA_002689105.1 Verrucomicrobiales bacterium
AGAACAGGCGGCGGGCTTTCGTGCGGGTTGGTTAAGATTGGACACTCCCTTGACCTCCATGGGACATCTTACCAACGACGACAGGACATAAAGAATCCCGTGGGTAAACTTGGACGAATCATGCCGGATTGATTCGCAACCCGTCCATAAGCAGAACATCAGGAAGGTGCATGCTACCGGAGGAATAGGACCCTTGACGACGAACATCCGCCCCCAGAACGACCTCAGCGTCCATGGCCTTGGCCAAGTTCCCTGAGAGGCCTGCTTGCTTGAGCGCACCCACCACCTCACCGTTCTCCACCTTGAGAATGGCGCTGGTGGTCACGGAGAAATCCCCGCTCGTAGGGTTGGCCGTGTGCGCGCCCATCACGCTGTTCACCACGTAGCCATCACCCATGTGTTCGAGCAACTGCTCCCACGAACGCGTGGCCTCAGAAGTGGTCAAAAACAACTCCGTACACCCTGTCGAGGGAGGTGATTGATGGCCACCTGAGTTCGCTGAACCGGTGGACGCAGCAGCGTCTGTTCGTCCCTCAGCAACCTGTTGTGCAGCATCCCGTGTTGACCACAGCATGTTGGTGAGCTTTCCGCCTTCAACCAGGGCTTGGTGGCGACGAGGCACGCCTTCAGCATCCCTTGAACCTGAGGCCATCCCTCCTTCGAGAAGACCGTTGTCGTGGATGGAAAGAGCTGGGTTGATGACGCGTTCGTTCATGCGTTCTGACCAGAACGATTCCTTGCGGACCATTTTTTCACCTGACATCGCTGGAGGAACAACCATGGAAAAAAGCGGAGAAAAACCTTCACTTGTAAGCAGCACTGGCGTCTCAATAGCTTGGCTCTCAACCTTAAGTGGGTTTTGAGTTACTTGAGCCCAGTGAACCGCTCGTTCGATACAATTCGGAAGTTCGGGAAGTTGGCTTCTGCTGGATTGACCCTGGTAGGAACTGGTGAGTTGCCCGTCAACATCCAAGGTGACTTGCAACCCAATGCCGTGAGACGTGGTCATCCCTGTTGAGAGAATACCTTCGCTGGTCATCAAACATCCTGCGGTGGCCGAGATCCCGACGCCACCTCCAGTGACGATGGCGCGTTCGTCCAAGGAGGAAACATGCGAAAGAATCGCATCCGCTTGCTCCAGCAAATCCTCAGAACTCAAATCGAGCAGTGATGAATCCATTCGCCCGCCTACTTCTTGCGCTGGTTGTTCACTCGGTAGAACAAAGCCTTCAATGGAAGGGGATTTCTTGGCGATAGCCACCGCTTGGTCGACGGCCCTTTCTGCTCCCGCTACGTCCACGAGGTGAGCGAAGCCAAATCGGCCTTGGTCAACGACACGAACGCCAAATCCACCTTCACCGCCCCCGGCGGCCATCGTGATTTTTCCCGCTTCTATGTCCAGTTGGTTTCCGTAGGATTGGAAACCAATGAGATCCCATTGTTCCACACCGCTTTTCCTGCAGGCATCAGCGATGACCTTCGCATTGGCAAGAAGCCGGTCCTCTGCTCCATCGGGTAGCATATCAGCCCACCAACGCTTCACTGATTCGCATGACTGGTCCACCGTCTCCGACCGGGACGGTTTGGCCTTTACCGCAGAAGCCGGGTGAGGCGAGCGAAGCATCCTTTGTCAAACCGTCGACGTTCTTCAAAATCTCAAGGGTGAGCCCGCTGACGCTAACGTCCTTGAGTGGGCGAGTCAATTCGCCGTTTTCGATAAGCCATGCCTCTTGAGCGGCAAATTGGAACGAACCNCGACCGGTGTCCACTTGTCCACCTCGTGTGCCACAAGCGTAGACACCGTACTGAATGTCCTCCATCAGGTCATCCAAATCGGCATGCGTGCCGCCTTGAATCATGGTGTTGCTCATTCGCACGAGTGGATGATGAAGCCCGTCTTGCGCCCTAGCTCCACCGTTGGGGTCGACACCGAAATGGTGAGCCGTTTCCCGATGATTGAGGTATTCGGTCAAGACTCCATTCTTAATGAGGACCTTCTCGCGGGTGTTGACACCTTCGTCGTCCACCGGATAAGCCCCATAACCTCCCATCATGGTTGGGTCGTCAACCACGGTGACGATGTCGTTTCCAATTTTCTCACCAAGTTTTCCGACCAAGCAAGAATCGCCAGCAGCAACCAAATCGGCCTCGCATGGGTGACCAAGAGCTTCGTGAATGTAAACGCCAGTCAAATCTTTGTCGGCGATGAGAGGAAGTTTCCCAGAAGGTGCCCGCTCAGCCTTGAGCAAACGAAGCGCTGCACGTTGGGCGTCTTCACCAAGACCGACCAAATCCGCNTCCTGGATGATTTCAAGGCCGCCTTGGCCTCCATGGCGAGTGCGATANGAGACCACTTCACCGTCCCTTCGGGCGGTGACCATGGCGTTGACAAGCGAACGCTGGAAAGACCAGACACGATCCATCCCTTCCGTGGTCATCAATTCGGTGTGGATGTGCTCATCGCTCCACCCCGTTCGAATGGATACAATATCATCGTGACCACTGGCTCCGTGATACATCTCGTTCATCAGGTTGATTTTCTGGTCGAGGTCGGTGTCTCTGACGTCCAATTTTGAGCGCCAGTGCGTCTCATCTTCGAGGACGGGGATTTCAGCAAGACCAATGGGTCGCTCTTTGGGAGAGCGACGTTGAGCGACCGCTTTGGCGAGTCGAGTGGTCGATTCAATCTGGTCGGAGAGGGAAGCGAGGTCGGTGGTTGAGTGAACACCCCATGCACCGTCGGCGAGCACCCGCAAGGTCATGCCCAATTCTTGGCCAGGGATGGCTCGTTCCAAGACGCCGTCTCGCATGGCGACCGAAGATTCGGTAAGAGCCACAACACGAACTTCGGCGTAACTTGCCCCGTGTGTCTGTGCTGAATCGAGNGCCTTGCGCACCTTTTCTTGGTCCAAATACCGTCCAGCGCTAGGACGATGTCCTTCGTTTTGTTTGGCTGCCATCACCATGANACNACCAAGAAGCCGGAGCCTTTGAACCCTCCCTTCACCGGTGGGAAGAACTCTGGTCATCTGCCATCAAAATGTGAGCGATGATGGATTCGGAGACTCGGGGNTCGGACCACCCATCAGCATCGATGCCGAGTTGTTTNGCCCCCTCTATAGAGAAGGACATTTCGGATGAATCTTCCGACCAATCAAGTTGACCAAGAAGGTCGGCAAGAGTCGTTTTAAAATCCAAAACGTCTTGTGCTACGGGTTGCAGATGTCCCAAATCGTTCTCCAATCCAGTTGCCCCAGGCAAGCAAACGATCCAAGCCGTTGTTTGGCCCTTTTGCAACCCGGCCCGGTTGAAGGCTTCTGAGATGTGGTGTGTGCCTGCNAGGTAGCGGAGAAATTCTGCATCAATGCTTCGAGCCACCATCCGCCCTCTCAATTCGTTTCGAGCGGCTTGTATCCAAGCCGTCCAAAGTTGTTCATCGCTCATCACAGCGTGGGCGCCCAACAGCACCCAATTCGATGAAGGACGCTGCTTAAGGAAGGCATCGACATGCGATTGGGGNGAACCACNGCCAACACAAACGCCCCGGCAAGGAAAGGCGGGGAAACTCATGTTATGCANCCACCAAGCCCTCGGATTTCAATCATCCTCACGTCGCTCACCGGCCAAGGGTGCGTCATCGTCTCGAGGAGTTGACACGGTTTGCTCGGCGGATGAGGTCTTCAGAACTCGGGCAATTTCAACATGAATCTTGTCCAAAAGAACAGGGCCCCACCCNCGTTTTGCGAGCAAGGCATCACGGTGCTTNGCAGACATGGTGAGCACTTCCTTTGGCTCCCTCATGCCCAAGGCAGCCAGTTCACGTGCTCGCTGGCGACCGACATGACGAATGTTGACGAGTTGGAGCAAGTCGGTTTTACAACCGTGCCGAACCCGCTGTTGAAGCGTACTCAACTGTTGGACGACAGAAGCAACGATCGGGAGGTGTTCCTCCGCGAAGACATCGTCGGTCAACAGGACATGCTGAGCGCCGGCGAGTAACCAACCCATCAAATCGACCCGGTGATGGACGTCCCCCGGCGAGACGTCAAGTGTTTCCTCAAGTTGACGGAGCGTGATTTCTTCCGTCCATTCTTCAACCATCCAGGCCGACTTGATGTCGCTCAACAAAGCCTCTGCATAACCCGGTTCAATCAACAGTTCGTCCTCCGATGCATTGGCTTTGAGCCAGGTGGGGGAATTCACTTCCATATCGGCTGATTTCGCCCACAAGGACACGAAATCCGGTGTTGCGACGGCCAAGTGCAAGAATCCAAAATCCGTCACCGGCCCGTCTTGCCGAACAGAACGCCGTACTGCCCTGCGCAGTCCACGTCGTAGGATGGAGGCAGAGAGCGGGTCAAGATACAGTTGNGTCACCCGTTCGCCCATGGGCGTGGCTTCGTAGCGCATGCTGGGACCGTCCTCTGCTGCTGGCTGAGCCCAACCGCCCGTTTGTGGGAGAGTGGTGGCTTTGGAAAAGCCAATCGAAGGTGAGGCGTGCGCACTGGAAGAGCGTTTTGGAGGNGTTGCGCGGTGACCGCCGGGCGTCCACGAAACGCCTTGAGTTGAACGGGCACTCGACGCCCAAACGGGAACGGTGTCGTCCCAAGCTTCCTCATCGTCAAGACCGACATCGGCCCAACGGGAAGCGTAATGCTCATCCAAGCCGCATTTGCGAACAAATCGCTCCTCAACCAGCCAATCCAACATGGTGGTCAGGCGTTCTCGCAGCTGAGAGGGCGGAAGGCAGGCTCCGAGGAAGGTCGAGGAGAAGAAATGTTCAATCGTCCCTTTGTGAACCAAACCTCCCGTGGCAATGCTGGCCAAAAGGTGCATGCGCAAAGCAGGCTCAGATGCAAGTTTAGAGGTGATATCCTCAATCGGGCCAAAGAAATAGCGGTCGGCTACGGCATCGGCGACCTCCCAACCGTCCGTGCCTTTGCAATTGACCCAGGCTTCTCCCTTGCTGTCGTACTTTGGCCGACCTGCCCTACCGAGCATTTGACGCACCTCCATCACTGGAAGGGGACGACTCATGCCATCGTCCCAACGCTTCAAGTCCCTGACCAAAACTCGGCGTGCGGGGAGATTAACCCCCGCCGCAAGCGTAGGCGTAGCCGTCAGGGCCACCAGCAAACCGGATTTGAAAGCGGCTTCCACATCTTTTCGTTGTGCATTGGTCAAACCCGCGTGATGGAAACCCACCCCCGAAGAAAGGCAAGAAGAGAGTTGCTCAGCAAGGTTCGATTGGCTCCGACCCGTGAGGTTTCCTGCGAAGNCTTCAAGCTTTTCCAACCGCTCAGGATCTTCTTTCAAAAGTCGCTTGCGAACACGTTTGGCGAGATTTTTGGCCTCCGATTGNGCGCTTCTTCGCGTGCCAACAAACATCAACACCTGTGCCCCTTGGTCCAAACCATCACTCACCACACTCCACACGGGGTGGCTCTTGAGGCCAACGAGGTCCCGAGGTGGACTGAGTTGTGTCGTTGTTCCTTCCTCTGTAGGCGATTGAATCTTTCTCGGCTCCACATGGAAATCATGGAAGGTGGCGTATTCCAAAGCAACCGGCCGCCAGTCCGATTGAATCAAATCGGCATCAAGCCATTCAGCCAATTGTGGAGAGTTTCCAACGGTCGCCGACAAAGCGATGATTTGTGCGTCCGGTTTGATATGACGGAGCCGAGTCAAGTTGATTTCAAGCGTGGGTCCTCGCGTCCCGTCGTTCATGAGGTGGAATTCATCGGCAACAACACAGCAGAGGTCGGAAACCAGTTCTGCACGATGACGTAACAAAGAATCCAATTTTTCAGAGGTGCACACGAGAATGTTGCACTCGTCGATGTTTTTGGCTTCGGCCGTGGCGTCGCCGATTCCCAAACCAACCGAGAGACCGCAGGCCGTTGCTATGGCCTTCAGATCCTCGTACTTCTCCATCGCCAATGCTTTGAGAGGAACGATGTAGACCGCTTTGGAACGTTCATGACCCTCTGAAAGTCGTTTGAGCATGGCCATGTAGGCCAGCAGCGACTTACCCGAAGCGGTGGGAATAGCAACCAGCGTATTTCGNCCCGACAAGATACTTGGAATGGCCTTTGCTTGAGGGGGGTGTAATCGCTCAATGCNCCATTCATGACGGAGAAAATCAAGAAATTTCTTGGGCAGGTCAAGACTNGAAACATCCCTGTTGCCCACCTCCATATTCCTGCATATCGGGCAGCGGTTCAAAAGGACAACGCCCTGCTTTTGTTGCCGACACTTACAAGTTCCACCTGTCCATGGTCGGGTCATGAGCGACGAGCGAGACGCCTTGGTCGAAGAACGACTTTCGGTCTTTGATGATGAACCAGACCTGAACGATTGGGTCGAAGTCATGTGCGGTGCAGCGATGGTCGTGTTGGGCGTTTTTCATCTCGTTGAACCTGGAAATCTCGTTGACCCCGACATCATGCGCTGGTTCGCTGCTGCCGTCGTGGCGGCTGGAGCCGTTTGGGCCGGTCACGGCCTCAAGGACATGGGCGTGAAAGAAGTCCGCCGTTCGATTGCAATGCTCGACATGGTCAACAACGACCAAGGGGTCGACACCGGTTTGATTCGAGACGTCCTCCTCAACCAAGAAGCCTACAAGGAATTCCTCGTTCACGCCTACGAATCGGCATGGGAAGACGGTGTCATCACCGAAGCAGAACTCAAGGAGTTGCAATCCTTCCAACAGGCCCTTGGAATCAGTGATGAAGAGGCAGCTGGCCTCAACGTCAAAGCCGCCATTAAGTCCGCTGCCGCCGACGGAGAGATCACAGAGGAAGAGGCAAAATCCATTGAAACGGCTGCCAAAGCCGCGAAAATGACGGAAGAGGAAACCGCTGAAGCCGTCAACAAGGAATTGGACAAGGCCTGATCAATTCCACTGATTGGTGTTTTGTGTTGCAAACTCCAGAGCCAGTTGCTCTGCTTTGCTTTTCCGTTGGACTTCCATCCATGTCGCTGCAAGACCCAAAGCCAAACCGCCCAACATCAGGGCTCCACCGTACGGCAACAAGCCGGAGGCGCTTTTGACCCCCCAAGAGGATGGAGGTATATCTCCCAGGTCAAAGCCATCTGAAGGAAGGAACATGACGTCGAGGAGATCCAAGTCGCAGTCGCACAGTGAAATCGAAATACGCTCAGGGAAAAGCGAGCCCTGCAGGCGCACCCAATCGTCGGTGGACACACTTGCTGGTCGAGTTGACCACGCAGGGGCTGCAAAAGAACCCGTGGCCGGTGCAGCAAGCATTTCGGTATCGATATGAATCACGGAGGATTCTGGTTTATCTTCAACCACCAACATCGCTTCAAGGATGAGTAAATCAAGCAAAAGGGAACGCCCAGCGAGTAAGATGAAACGAACGGTTTGGCTTTCCAGCATCCCTTCTTGCGATTGTTGCGTTTCACCTTTGGCCACCTGACCAAAGATAGCCTGGTCCAAACGCAAGGATTCCAATTCAGGAACCAGCAATTGCCATCGACCATCATCGAGCGGGATGGCTTCTTCAATGTCCAATTTCATTTTCAAACGCTCACCTTCCAACATACCCCAAGTCGCTCCAGTGTGCGTGTAGAGCGTTTGTTCTGGAACACCTTCAGCAGAGACATCCCAAAGTTGCTGAAGCCTCATCTCAATCAATGTTTCAAGGGTGATTTCATCTTGATGTTGAACTTCATCGGCCATGGCCCAAAGGGGGTGCAAGATGCCCCCGACCAGCAGCATCAACACGCCGGGAACAAAGAGGCCAAAACGGACACCGTAAGCCGTCGTAGGACGCATAGCGACCACCAAAAACAGAATCAACATCACCGTGGAAACCAACAACAAACCTGCGCCGTGGGAATTGAGTGCTTCGGCACGATCCACATCACCGGCAAGGGCGGCACCTTGTGGGTAGTAACTCGCTGAGGAAAAGCCACTGGGGTCGGTTGGACCAAGCCCTTCATAGCCAAACACACCGGTCCATGAATAAGATTGAATTTTTTGAGGTGAGCCGTGCATGCACAAGGTGTAGTCTCCCGTGGGTAAGGCCCGCCAACGGTACGTGATCTTCAGCGATTCACCGTCGTCATCCACCACCACGTCCGGGGCAGGGGAAAGCCTCCCTGCGGCCGTAATGAGGTCGGGTACAGAATGAGGTTGTTCAATTTCAATCGGCACCAACTCCCATTCCACCATCAGTCGGAGCACCTCGTGGGTTTCCACTTCAAAGGCCCAACAATCATGGTCTTCACCGACCAATGCCCCACGATGGATGTCTTCGAAAACCGTTTCCACAGGTTGGGTGGTTGAGGAGGGTTCATCCATATCAGCAAGGGCAGCGTCAATCGACCATGGAATGTCAATTTTGAGGAAAGAGGCGCCCCTCATGTTGAGCGACCATGTACCCGGGCGGTCGAGCGTGACTGAAAACAGCAGGCGAACGGGGTCGCCTTCCCAAAGAACGCGTCCCTCATCGAGGTTCAATGATTCGTAGTAAAGGGCATAATTTTCAGAAGCAGGTTCTGGGAGCGTGCTGGCATCAAAGGACCATTCGTTGACGTTTTGGCCGAGGATCAAACGGACTTCGAGAGCCGGCCGAAACAGGCTCCCCGACTCGGTTTGGTGTTTGAAATCAAGTTGAAACTCCCGTAGGTTTTCTGGGAGCAGAGCGATGTGGTACTGGCTGGGGTCCATCTCGAATTCAAAGGTCAAGGTCTCGGGTTGGACCAGGTTCGCGAAAGTCTGCCCTGAAACCTGCTCCTCACCAATGGGCGTTGGTGTAAGTACGCAGTCGTTATCGGCACGACAGGAAAGAAAGAGGTCCCCGTTTTCTTCGGCAAGGTCTGCTGAAGCAGGAACAGCTGGATGAATCATCAACAAAAAAAGACTTACAAGCAACAGGAACGGCCTGTGCTTCAAGACCGACCCGTGCATCATCAAATGTAACCAACAAGGGCCAGTATTTCATTGGATGTCCTGCATGGGCACATCGACGAGGACTGTTCGACAGGTCCGGCAGAGGTACCTGCCTCCGCCTCTACGCTGACGGGGGAAGCGAAGGTCGCACGTTGAACAGACCCAGTGCCACTTGGCCCGCATCAAGCGGCGCTGGTGGGTGAACGCCTTGCCTCGTGATGCCCCCGACTGGTCGGGCCATTGTGCCTCCATATTTCTGAAAACTGCGTCGTGAGCCCGGTGTCCAAGAACATGAAGAAATTCATGGTACATGACAAACAGAGCGTAGTCTCGCCATTCCTCATTCAGCAAGCCAGGGTGAAGGTCGACAACGTCAACCGCTAACTCCCCCGATGGTTCAACATTCCAACGGGTGACACCGTGACGTTGGGTGGCGCTGGACCGCAAAACACCCAACCGTACACCAACCAAAGGCGAGAGGTCAACCGTACCAAGGAACGAGATTTGCGCCATGCTTTCAAGAACTTGACATCGCAGGCCTTCAAGGAAGGTCAGTTGTTGGTCGTTCGGCTTGACCACCGGCATCCCTCATGACCAGCGATGGTAGGCGGGGTGGCCTTCTTTAACCGCAACGAAAAGTCCGCTGCCCGTGGCGCAAACCTTTCCTTCGGCCTCCAGCGTCAACTGGACACTTACCCTGTCCTCCGATACTTCGGTCGTCTGACTGGTGACCGTAAGCATGGCACCAAGCGGCGTGGGGCGACGAAGTTGAACGTCGTACTTGGCCGTCACCGTGCACGGTGGTTCATCCAAGTCTTGAGTGTCCATGAGGGCCACAGCAGCCGTCCAGTTTCCATGGCAGTCGAGCAGCGTCCCAATGATGCCGCCGTTCACCATGCCGGGGAAGGCTTGGTGATGGTCTTCTGGCATGTATTCCATTCGAAGACCACCTTCAATGCGATAAGAATTGATTTGGAGACCGTGTTTGTTGGCCGGTCCGCACCCGAAGCAAATCGACGAAGGGGCGTAGATTTGTTGGACACTTTCCTCTTCCATGTGGGGATGAGGAGGAATTCGCTTCTTGGTTCTTCCCTCCATCCTCCAGCGGAGTGTTGATGACGGAGGCATGCTTGGAACTTTCATGGCCGGGCGGAAGAAGAAAACCGTCCGCAAGGTTCGTGTCGCTCATGAACTTCCAAAACGCCGTCGAATGGCCATTGACGAAGCGATGAAAGCTCACAAAACCGAAGACAGACCTGAGTGGGACCGTGGCTCGGATTGGGGCGATGTTCGCTTTTACAGAAAGCGGATCAAGCCGGGAACCTTGCGAACCATTCACCTCCCTCTGCTCGATGTCAGCCTTGGTGATTCTTGGCCCATTCCTGTCACCATCATCCACGGCGCCCGGCCAGGACCTTGCATCACGGTCTTGGGTGGAACACACGGTGATGAGTTAACCGGGCCCTCGGCTTGTACTCATCTGCTGAGCAATGCGTTTACCGATGAAGGGAAGCCCCTCGATCCAAAAACCATGGCAGGGACGTTGCGAATCGTTCCCGTGGTCAACCTCCCCGGCTATCGCATGAAATCACGTTATTTCCCTGACGGCCGAGATTTAAACCGACAATTCCCCGGCGACCCCACGGGCTCGACGACACGACGGGTTGCTGCTCAGGTTTGGAACCATTTGGTGGAAGACAGTGACGGCATCATCGACCTTCACAGCGCAGCGAAAGGTCGCAAAAACATGCCACAAGTTCGTGTTGACCTCACGCATACAAGTTCATACTTACTCGCAAAATCCTTTGGCATCGAGATCATTCTGGATTCCGTCCCCCCCAAAGGCACGCTACGACGAACCGCCAACAGAGCGGACATCCCCGTCATCACCTACGAAGGAGGAGGCGCAGATACGCTTGGCGACCAATCGGTGAAGGTGGCTGTCCACGGGGTCATGAACGCCCTACGCTCCATGCGGATGGTACCTGGTAACCCACAGCGTCCAAGATTCCGAATCATGGCAAGCGGCTCAACCTGGCTACGAGCAGGTGAAGGCGGTCTGCTCGATATGTTTGTGCAGGCCGGTAGCGTCATGCGAGAAGGCGAAGTGGTGGCGACCATTTCCGACCCCGCCACGCCGGGTATGACCGTTGATATCGTGGCCCCAGAAGACGGCCTCATCATCGGTGCGGCCACCAATCCGTTTACGGCTGCAGGCATGCCCGTTGGTCATTTCCTCCCGATTTCCAAGCACTTTGGTTTGCTGGAAGAACAAATCGATGAAAACGGCCACTTCATCGTAAACGGAAGCCTCGAAGAACGGGTGTGGCGAGAAGAGCACGAAGTTGACGAAGTCTCGCTTGAAGGCGAATGGAGCGGCGGGAACGTTGACTCTGAATGGGTAGGCTCAAAGTCGTCGAGTGATGAGAAAGAATTCGAAGAAGAAGGCGCTTGATCACGAAGCGCTGAACGCAGCAACCGCAGCGTGAATTTCCTCATCCAACATGTTCCTCTTCTGGCTCTTGGCCACCTCAAAGAGATGAGCGACGAGGTCATCCTGAGCTTCAATGCCCTGTTGCTCAAGCCACCAAATGATGTTTGAACGACCGGACATATGACCGATGCGGATGACTTGCTTCAGGCCGAAATCACCAGCAGGCACACCGGAGTAAACACGGTCTGCAAGCCAATCGTCACCTTTTCTCATGGCCTTGATGACAGCGGAGGCGTGAACGCCAGTGCCGGTTTCAAAAGCATCCTCACCAAAGACGGGATAGTTTCTGGGAAGTGGAACTTCGATGTATTCGTTGGCTTTCTGCATGTACGTGTCGAGCAAGGTCAAGTCGTTGTCGATGACACCCATGAGTTTGAGATTCACCAGCGTTTGGTCAAGCGGTGCATTGCCCGCACGCTCACCAACACCCAGGGCTGTTCCGTGGATGACATCCGCACCTGCTTCAACAGCAGCGATGTTGTTGGCCACACCTAGGCCACGGTCTTGGTGACCGTGCCAATTGACCTCAATATCTCGGCGCTGATATCCGGCGTCTTTGATGACCTCCTCGTCAATGAAGGAAAGGAGTTTTTTCACACCGTTTGGGGTTACGTGCCCGCAGGTATCGCAAACGCAGAGGCGGCGGACACCGAGTTCCATGGCTCGCTGATAGATCATCTTCACATCTTCTGGGTTCGAACGCGTGGTGTCCTCGGTCACAAACATGACCGGCACGTCGTTTTCCACGGCATAGGAAACCGCCTTTTCCATGGTGCTGATGAGCTTCTCCATTGTCCATCCTTCGGTGTATTGGCGAATTGGACTCGTGCCAAGGAAAGCCGAGGCTTGAATCTCCATTTCGTGCTTGGCCTGCATCTCCACCAGGGGTTCAATATCGCCCATCAAGGTTCGAACAGCGGCACCTGGCCTGATAGCGTAGTCGTTCTCGCTGATGTGCGTGAGCATGGCATCGATATGAGACCGGTGGAAAGGACCTGCCCCCGGCAGTCCCAAGTCGACCTTCTGAAGCCCGAGTTGTTCCATGTAACTCAACAGCTCGATTTTTTGTTCAATCGTGGGGTTGCGTGCACTCGGGCTTTGCAATCCGTCTCGCAACGTTTCATCGTCAAACCAAACGCCATGCGGGTGGTTGGATGCATCCCGCTTGAAGTCGTACTCAACCGTATTCCAATCGTAAATCAAAGAACGCTCGTCCATCAATCTCACCGCTGAGGTGAAGACCCCCAGCACGCTTGAGAACACGCCTTCCCGTTTGAATGCGTCGCTTCCATCAACTGGTTGTGCTGAACCACAACGCAGGCCAAGGGGGAAGCTCACTCTTCTTCGCCAAGTACGTCCTCTTCGTCAGATTCTTCATCGTCGACGTCAAGAAGCGAGGCTGCAACACGGGATGAGAAGATGATCTCATCGGTGAATCCACCTTTTTCCTTGTTGCGAAGTTCCATCACACGGGTACCTCGGGTCGATTTACCGCTGGTTTCCTTGGTTTGTGATACACGAATTCGAATCATCATACCGGACTTTGTCAACAGGAAGAGATGGTCGTTAATGTCTGGAATGGTTCGCACACTGATGATGGAATCGCTGTGCTCCTCGTCCAATTTCATGGTTCGCACACCCTTTGCACCGGGCTTTGTGCGGCGATAACCATCGGTCACCATCTTCGGTGAACCGTCTTCTTCGAACTTCACGTTTCCTTCAGCGTCGGTGTCCTGTATCTTTTGAGCCGTGCCGAGGCGACTTCGCTTGGCCATACCATACTTTGAGATGGTCAAAATGTGTTCATCAGAACTCAACATTGCCACCATTCCGGCAACAAATCCACCACCTGAGCCTTTTCTATCGGCCACCTTGATGCCGTAGACTCCACCCGATACACGGCCGGAGGCACGAATGTCTCCGCAGTTGAACCGGGAGGCGTAGCCCGTGGTGGAAATCATCACGATATCGTGTTCATTGGTGGCCGAGCGGACGTTGATCAAGGAGTCGCCTTCAATCTTGAAGCGCAGAGCATACTTCCCGTTTCGATTGATGCGAACGTACTCTGAAAGCGCTGTTTTCTTGATCAGGCCCAGACGAGTGGCGAACAAGAGGTAGTGGTCTTCTGGTTCTTCCAGCAACTCACGCGAGATGGGGAGGATGCTGACAATGTTCTCGTCCTCACGGAGGCTTTCCAAAAGATTGCGGATGTGGCTGCCTCTGGATTGGCGACTCCCCAAGGGGGTTTCCCAGGCCTTGAGGCCGTAAACACGACCTTGGTCGGTGAAGATGAGAAGGCGGTCCTTGCTGAAACAAGCCGTGATGAGTTGAGGGGTGTCTTCGCTCTTGGTGGTGACACCTTTCAGCCCACGTCCGCCTCGATTCTGTGTTCGGAAGGTCTCAACGGGCGTGTGGCGGACGTAGTTGTCCTCACTGAGCGTGATGACAATGGCTCGCTCCTCAATGAGGTCCTCTCGGTCCATGGAAAGTGGCATGGGGTCGATGAACGAGCGACGTTCGTCGCCGTGTCGGTCGACCACCTCGGCCAATTCCTCTTTCAGAATCGTAAGGCGGCGGGGTCGGGAAGCGAGAATGTCTTCCAAATCGGCGATGACGAGTTTCAATTCTTCGTGCTCGTCCTGGACCTTGTTGACGTCCAGGCGACTCAACTGGTAAAGTCGACGCTCAGCGATGGCTTTGGCCTGTGCTTCACTGAAGTCAAAGACCGCAATACCGGCCATGGTTTCATCGCCGCGAAGAACGGCTTCAAATTGTTCACGGCTGGCGCTTGCCTTCCCCACCGCAACGACATCGTCAATGCGGTCCTGAGCCTTGACCAGACCCTCGAGGATGTGGGCTCTGGCCTGTGCTTTCTCCAAATCGAACACGGCCCGTCGTTCCACAACCGACTCGCGATGTGAAACATAGGTGTGAATCATGGTTGGAAGGTTGAGCAGTACGGGGCGCCCGTCCAAAATACCCATCATGTTGGCGGAATAGGATTCTTGGAGGCGGCTGGACTTGAACAACTGATTGAGCACAGCATGCGGGTCTGCGTTGTTTTTGACCTCAATCACCACTCTGATGCCCTCTTTGGAGGATTCATCTCGAATGTCTCGGATGCCGACGACAACCTCTTTGTTCACAAGCTCTGCGATTTGAACCAACATGTCGGCTTTCTTGACCTGATATGGAATTTCATGAACCACGATTCGCTTTCCTTTGTCGTCATCAAAGACTTCGCACTTGGCGCGGACGTGGAAGCGCCCTTTCCCTGTGGCGTACATATCGATGATGCCATCAATGCCATGAATGGAAGCGCCGGTTGGGAAATCTGGGCCTTTTACGTGTTGCATGTATTCATCTATAGAGATAACCGGTTTTCCTTCAGCCCCTGTTTCAAGAATGGTATCAACGTGAAGGTTCACGGCACCAGCGACCTCAGTCAAGTTGTGAGGCGGTATGCGAGTGGCCATACCGACCGCAATACCGTCGCTGCCGTTGAGCAACAAATTAGGAAGACGGGAGGGGAGAACAGAGGGTTCTTGCTCTGAATCATCGAAATTCGGTTGGAAATCAACGGTTTTTTTGTTGATGTCGTCGAGCATGTGCTTAGCAATACGGTCCAATCGACTCTCAGTGTATCGCATGGCGGCTGGTGGATCGCCGTCGATGGAACCAAAATTGCCTTGGCCATCAACCAAGGGATAACGCAATGAAAATTCCTGAGCCATACGGACCATGGTGTCGTAAATTGACTGGTCGCCGTGAGGGTGGTATTTTCCCATCACTTCGCCGACTGAACGGGCGGACTTGCTGAATTTCTTGTCAGCGGTGTGGCCGCCTTCGAACATACCGTAGAGGACGCGACGGTGAACGGGTTTGAGGCCGTCTCTTGCGTCGGGCAAGGCTCGCCCGATGATGACGGACATGGCGTAATTGATGTATGAATTCTTCATCTCGGTGTTCAACGAGTGGTTCAGGATAATTTCTCCCGGGCCAGCATCGCCTTCGTCTTGTTGTTGTATATCGTCGTCAGATGTCAAGGTTGGTCACCTCCTCGCGTGTCGCTCAATAAACGCTCGACGTTCGGGGACGTCTTCGCCCATGAGTGTCTCAAACATGCGGTCGGTTTCTTCTGCTTCCTTCACCGTCACTTTCAGCATCGTGCGGGTTTCAGGGTTCATCGTGGTCTCCCAAAGCTGGTCCGGATTCATTTCACCGAGACCTTTGTAGCGTTGCACACCGATCTTGGCTGCAGGATTGTCGCCTCTGAGTTCTTCGATGATACCATCGCGCTCCTCGTCGCTGAACGCATAACGGTTGAGCTTGCCTTTGCTCAACTGGTAAAGGGGTGGCTGAGCGATGTAAACATGGCCCTTCTCAATGGCCGGCCGCATAAACCGCCACAAGAAGGTGAGCATCAACGTACGAATGTGAGCACCGTCAACGTCGGCGTCCGTCATGATGATGAGTTTGTTATAGCGTAATTTTTCGGTGTTGAAAGCGCCTTCTTCGCCTTCGTTGTTGCCGACACCTGCGCCAAACGCACGGATCATCGTTTGAATTTCGTTGTTTTGAAAGACCTTTGCGACGTTGTGCATTTGCCGTTCAACGTTGAGGATTTTACCACGGAGAGGCAGGATGGCTTGCGTGCGGCGGTCGCGTCCGGTTTTTGCTGAACCGCCGGCTGAATCACCTTCGACCAGGTAAATTTCGCATTCTTCTGGCTTGCGCGACTGGCAATCAGCGAGTTTTCCGGGCAGACCGCCGCCTTCGAGCACACCTTTTCTGCGGGTGAGGTCTCGTGCTTTACGAGCCGCTTCACGCGCCTTGGAAGCCAAGACCGCTTTGTCAACGATGAGTTTTCCCACGGAAGGGTTTTCTTCAAAAAATTCGTTCAATTTCTCATAGACGACCGTTTGGACGATGCCGGCGACCTCACTGCTGACCAGTTTGTCTTTTGTTTGGGATGAAAACGAAGGATCAGGGTGCTTGACGCTGACGATAGCGACCAGACCCTCACGAACATCGTCGCCAGAGAGGCCGTCGTTTTTCAGCAGGTTCTTTTTCTTCGCATAGCCATTGATACAACTCGTCAGGGCGCCTCGCAAGCCGGACATGTGGGTTCCCCCGTCCTTGTTACGGATGATATTGGTGTAGCACTGGATGCTTTCACTGAAGGCGTCTGACCATTGAAGTGCGAGTTCGACGCTGACCGGGCCCTTCTCAATCTCCTTTTCACCGGCGATGAGAATAGGGTCGGGGTGCAGCGTTTCACGGCGAGCATTGAGTTGTTTGACGAACTCGGAAATGCCGCCTTCGTAGTGGTGTTCAACCTGATGCGACTCTTCCGAGCGCTCATCCGTGATGACGATCTTGAGGCCGGCGTTGAGGAAGGATGTTTCCTTCAACCTGTTATCGATTTGGTCGAAATCAAATTCTACGATGTTGGTGAAAATACCCAAATCAGGCTTGAACGTGATGGTTGTCCCGGTGTCGTCGCATGTCCCGATGGACTCGAGTTCTGAGGCCCTCACGCCTGCTTCGAAGCGTTGTTTGTAGATGGTGCCGTCTCGATGGATGACCACTTCCATCCACTCGGAGACAGCGTTGACGGCCGAAACGCCGACGCCGTGCAAACCGCCGCTCACTTTGTAGGAGCTGTTGTCAAACTTACCGCCAGCGTGCAGTTTGGTCATGATGACTTCAGCGGCAGAAATACCAAATTCGTCATGCTGATCGACCGGAATGCCTCGCCCGTAATCCCGTACGGAAAGAGAATGATCGGGATGGAGTACGACTTCCACGGTGTCGTTGAATCCTGCGAGATGCTCGTCAACAGAGTTGTCCACCACTTCCCAAATGCAATGATGGAGGGCCGAGCCGTCATGGGGGTCCCCGAGGTACATTCCTGGTCGTTTTCGAACGGCCTCGAGCCCCTCGAGAACTTGGATGCTTCCAGCGTCATACTCTTCGCTCATGATATCACCTTGGTTTTGGAATGAAAAACAGCGTGCAGCGGCTCGGTTCTAAATCGCAAACGTGCCGTTTCTCTCCTCTAAATTCTACTGCTCGTTACGGGGTATAAAGATACCCCAATCACACCCTGAAAAACGAGGTATTGCGGACCATTTTACCGCCTCCAAAACCGTGTAGAACGCCTTGTATTTCATTCGGTGAAAATCATGGTGGAAATCGGACATAATATCGGATATATCGAGGACATCTTGTTGGAACCCGATGCGTGAGCGTTAAGAAGAGGGCACAAATGGAGCGGTCATGGCTGACCCAAAAGTGTGCGTCTCGCTGGAAGGCACAACCGTGAAGGAAATGGCTGATGAAGCAGCACGGGCCAACCTAGCCGGTGCTGACTTTGTTGAAGTTCGATTCGACCGTTTGTACCTCAAGCGACCCGAAGCCGAGGCAGTGGAAGATGAAGATGGCGAAGTCAAGCACATCATGCCCCCTGACAATGAATGGCCGGTCCGAGAGATGGACAGCATCGATGTTGATGAATCAATCCAGAACCTCAAGGAGAGCATCCCCCTTCCCGTTATTTTCACCGTCCGCCCCAAAGAAGAAGGCGGCTACTACCCAGGTGGGGAAGACGAGCGAATCGCTGTTCTTGAGAAAGCCATCGATTCAGGAGTCAATTCCATTGACCTTGAATTGTCCATTGAGGAAGGTGCAAGGTCATCGCTCCTTGAGAAGGCCACTTCAAGCAAGGTGAGCATCATCTCATCCATCCACAACACAACAACCACACCAAGTGCGGATGAACTGGTCAGCATGGTCAAGGAACACGCCAAGGAAGGCGAGATTTTCAAATTCTGTGGCACGGTCAACGACCACCAAGATGCACTCCAAATCGTGGAAGCCAGCCATGAGCTCAAGACCTCTTCACACGCCTATGCCATGATGGCACTCGGAAACGGTGGTGACTGGGCACGCCTCCACGCTCCTGTCCTGGGTCAATCCCTTGTCTACGCAACCTTGCGTTCGGAATTCAAACTCTCAAACAAAGGACTTGTGAACATTCGAGACCTCAAGAACGCTTGGACGCTCATGGAATACTGAGATCGACTTCGGTTTCTGAAGCGGCTTCCTGCTCGAGATACGGCACCGATTTCTCGTTGACCGGCGAGGAGTCGCCCAAACCTGATTCCATGTATCGCTTGTTCAAGACCACTGGAACGACAACAACAGCCGCCAAGGCAACAAAGAGCGTGAGCGGCACGGTCCACGGCGGCAGAAGGGCTGTACGTTCAACGGGTATGACGGTCACGTCGGCCACCAAAACACTGCTGATAGGGGCTGCATCACCGTCGTTGGTGTTGTCCCAACCGTCAATGACCAAATAGAAATCTTGCCACTCCGAACCTCCGAACAGAGAATTGTAGACCTCTGGCCCGTCCATGGAGATGGAGAAGGTTACTTGCTGCGTGGATTCATACTGATGGACATCTCGGTAGGCCTGCCACCCCAACGGATTGAAACTGCGCCATTCAGGTGGAATATCGCTGAGGGCATCGGAATCACCTCCTCCGATGTCAAAATCATCCCACCACCAGCCTCCGTGCATCATACGATAGACTTCTTCGTACGAGTTGTACTGAGAGGTGGTCATAAGGTAAACATCGGCATCTGCCGGAACGGTGTTGTTGTCAACCAACTCGTACAACGAGACACAAAACGTGGTTCGATGAGCGCTGGAGAGATTAAATCGAAGCATCCCCGAACTGTCGTTGCCAATTTGCATGGAGGTGTATTGCCCGGTCGTCAACGGGTCAAGCGTCGGCAACGGGTACGTTGGATTGTACATCCACTGCTCCTCAGGATGGAGGTTCGGATCCCACGCACTCGAATACTCGCTTTGCGATTTACCAGAATCATCCTCGTCTTCTTCGTAGTACATGTCTTCGTACATGTAGGGCATGCCCCAGTTGGAAAAGGGCACAAGCGCCATTCGTTGAACCGTCGTGTTCCAGTCGGGTGCAACGACCTCTCCTTCACAAGCGGAGGCCGCTTGAGCGGGCTGAATCGTCCCCATCGAGGACGAGAAAATCGCAGCGATGAGCACAAACAACATCGCCTTGCTGCTCAGTTGCATGCTGCCACCGTTGCCTTGTTGTTGCCGCCGGCTTTAGGACATTGCCTCAACGACGACGAAGGGGGCGAACATATCCACTGTCGTCGCTGCGCCGTTCCTCCTTCGAAAGAATCTTGGGCGCAGGCGGAGGCATGTGATGGTCCATACCGAGTAAGCCACCTTGTGTCTCGACGTGTTCAATGTCCGTGTAGGTCTCTGCTGCATCTTTGGCGTCCTCTTCAATCGACGATGGTTCACGCATGACCAGCCAGCCAAGCACGAGAGCGACAACGATGAGGGCGATGAACGTCGCCAGGTCAGAACCCGCATCGGCGACCCAAGACTTCCATTCATCTGCACTGAAATCTGAGAGGGAAGGTGGCCCCTCGGGCTCCGGTACGACCTCAATATCCTCGGTCAAGATGTCGCATTGACCCATGCCGTCACAGACTTCGACCAGAACGGTGTAGAAGCCGGTGGCGTCCCACGTGTTGATGGTTCTCACCGGTGAACCGGCGATGGGCGTCAGCCAGTCGTTCATCGGGTCGCCATCTTCGTCCGTATCAGTTTCAATATCGAAATCCCAGCGAACGGTGTATTCGGTTGAAATTCGCTCATCTCGCTCGGTGATTGAGCCGTCGTCAACGTCCAGGTCTCGATAGATCTCCATCTCAGACCCCGCTTCTTCGTCGAAAACATCTGCGTCAAAAGAGATTGACGAACCGACAAAGATGTTCTCAGGGACGTAGATTTCACGAGCCATCGGGGGATGGTCCACGATGACCGTGAAGGTCTCTCGAGACACGTCTCCCGTGCCGAAGCCATCTCGAACCGTCAACGATACCGTGTAGGTCCCAGGGAGAGTATAGGCGTGCCAGGGAGTGGCTTCGTGGACCAGCGGCGTTGCATCGCCAAAGTCCCAGGTGTATTGGACCAATCCGTTCCAATCGGGAGATTCAACTTCAAAGGGCACGTATTTTCCTTCGAATTGTCGGTCGCCGTCTCGGGTGCCAGAGGAGTCAAAATACAGCATTCGTTCAGGTGCAGTGACCACCGCTCCGTCTTCGTTGAACGTGTGAGACCACCCGTCCGGTACGGAACCTTCTGGGAAGACCGATGAGGTCGTGATCAATTCACCACCGAGGTAGCCATCCAAAATTCGAACTTGAATGAGCGGGAGCGGGTTGGATATTCGTACCGTCATGGTGCGTGGGAAGCTCTCAAGTCCGTCCTTATCGGTCACGATGAGGGTCACGGTGTGGACGCCCGGCGTGGTAAAGGTGTGCGTGACTTGAGGGCGGTCGCCAAATGTTCCGTCGGAGAAAGTCCAATTCCACACTTCGATGTCCGTTGAATCACCGACACCACCGTCAGGGTCGCTACTGTCGAGGCCGTCAAAGACGTAAGCGACATCAACATCACCGTCTTCCTCTCTGAAATCAATTTCTTTGGATCCCGTGGCCGAGAGCGTACGCACATCGAAAGTTGCAACGGGCATTTGATTCAGAACCACGATGGTCAATACTGCTGAGGCTTGGCTACCGTCGTCGTCGATGACCGTCAGCGTGACCGTTTTGTTCCCCGGGACATCCCAAGCCACGATGGGGTTGACAGCACTGCTTGTAATGGCCGAAAAATCATCGTTTCTTGTGGGCGTTCCCGTGCCAACTCTGACCCCATCGGGGAAGGACCAATCATAGGTCAAAATTTCTCCATCATCGTCCACAAAGACATCTGGCAAGACCAAACTTGTGTAGGTCATGGTGGTCATGGTTTCGGCAAAGATTTGCACAGGAACCCTGTTGTTGACGCTGACCTGTATGGTTTTGAACCCGGCATTAATGCCATCGGAAACGGTAAGGGTGAGGTTGAAAACGGCGCTCTCACCGTTGATTTCACTCCACTCATGCTGTTCAGCATAGGCACCCATGCCTCCGCTGCTCGTTCCATCGCCCCAATTCCACTGGAAGTCCAGGTTTTGAATGGGAACGTTGTCGACGGTCCGTCCTGCTGAGAACAGGATTCTCTGGCCGGTGAGCAACGAGATGTTATTCTCAATGACCACGTTGTTGACCGTGATGATTGGCACGGGTTCGGAATCGTCGCTCACGTTGATGAGGTGCACCTGCGTTTCCGACCACGTACCTCCTCGGTCTTGCACACGTAATGTGGCGTTGTAGGACCCCACATCGGTGTACGAGCGGAGAGGTGATTTGAGGTTGGAAGAAGCATTGTCTCCGAAGACCCAAGCATAGGCGGTTGGTGCATCAAGGTAGGGTAAGCTGTTGTTGGACAGCGACAAGCCCCAAGCATCAAATCCAGCGCCTTGGAATTGGATGTTTTCCCATGTCTGAACCTCGGTGAGGGAAACGCTACCGTTGGCCACTGGTTTCATGTTATTCAGCATCTGAGGTGAAGTTTGGAGGGTGTCGACAACCTCCCCGAGCATGTCCTTCATGACCATCTCAAAGCCGTATTGGTCAGCGAGTGGGGCCGTGAAGAAGACTTGCCCGTCAACCGACACGCCACCGCCGGCGGCCACACGGTCGGTGGTTGAGTCAACGAGTTGGCCACTGCTATCACGGACATTGATTTGAACGTCCAAGTCCTCGAAGAACGCATTGGAAAGGACGCCGTAGTTGATGGAAACCGTATCCTCCATCCCGTCGCCGTCACGATCGGAGAGAACCGTATTGTTCAAAGAAAGCGTTGCAGGCGACGTGATGCGAGCCGCTTCAATATCGACGATACCCTCTGGATAGGACGGTCCACAAGACGTGTAATCGCAATCCGCCACTGTTGAAGCATACCAGGTGATGACCCAGACTTCGTCGGTTAGGTTTCCAAACCCGGGAACGAGCCCCGTAGCGATGTTGTTGACGAAATCGAGGTCGGTCACGCTCCAAAGGCCATCGGAGACGGCCTTGGTCACAATTACGCCGTCAAATTGGTTCCTGTCGGCGGTTAAGCGGAGCGTAAGCGGTGCTGGAGAAGCACTGCCTGGTGTGAACTTGAACGAACGAATTCCCCAGCCTTCGAGGGTGTTCCCAGTGGATGACCAAGGCGTGGACCAATCGCTGTTGATTTCGGTTGGCTGGGCACGACAGAACGTACCTCCGCTGCACTGCGGATTCAAGTTGAGGTTTGGATAGCCGTAGATGCCTTGGTCGGAATCGAGGGTCGCTGCGATGCTAAAATTGGCAAAGATTTCCCCCATGGTTCTGCCAAGAAGGCCAACTTGGCCTGCCTGTGGAGAGAGAGCGAGGTTCTCGACGCCTCGTCCTCCAGTAGCGGAATCTTGGACGAGTTGGCGAACAGCAGGGCCGCCTCCGAGGTGTTCTGCCAGGTACATCGTAAACATGTAGCCTGCTCCATAATCGGCGATGCGTTGGTTCCACCATCGCACCGATTGTTCAGGGGCTGCGGTCCACGCGTTGACGTGCCCGGTGAGGGTGGAATCTGCACCAAAGCAGAGGTAGATGGCAACATCGGCGTTGCCTTCGTCAATCCAGAGGTTCTCGTAAGGATCCAAGGCGTTGTGCAACAAATGTTCGAGTTCGTGGGCAAGAATGGAACGTCCCCAAGACAAGGTGATGTCTGCGTAGTCGACGAAGACCGCTTCTCTCGACGAAGAGAAAGAAGGAGCGAAATATCCACCCGTGTTGTACGCTCCGTCGATATCGTAGATGACAATCTGGACTTGGCAGTTGTTGTCGATGTCGGGTGGGGCCAGTCCACGTCCGTCTTGGTAGTCCTTTCCGTAGTAAGTTGTCATGGTGGGGTAAATGGTTGAATCCCACGTGCTTGCGAGGTTGTTCAGAACCGTGGAGGATAGCGTTCGGCCGCTTTGGACGATGAAGGCCACCGTGTTGGTGGTTTTGGCGACATAGGCAGAAATCGACCCGCCTGAAATGGGCACGGTCAGGGTGTCGCCGACGGAGTGAGGCGTACAAGCACGCCCACTGGAACGGGCCATGGAAGGTTCAACCACCATGTCATCAACACCTGGGCGGCCAGCGTCAACCCATGCTTGTCGCATGAATTGCGTGGCCGAAACGACGGGTTCATCCTCATGAATAAACAAGTACTCACTTCCGTCACTGGGATTGAATTCTTCGATATCTCCAATGATGGTGCCTCCGGCGTTGTAGGTCGGCGTGGACGAAGATTCCTCTCCACCTTCAGCTGCGACGGAGAGCAACAACGGCGCCGTGCTCGAGAGGAGCATGAGGAGCATGAACGCAATGGCTGGACTGGAGCGTCGTTCCGACATAAATAACACCAAGAAGAATCGTAAGACTGATTCCCAATTCTACCAGAAGAAAGGAGGTATTTAAGAGTCCGTGGTTGAGGCATCACCATGGAACAGGGGATTGCAACACAAAAGGCACCCCGTTCAGCCCTGTATGCGTGCATAACCATGATGTTGGTGGCGACGATGGCCCAGGGGTCTTTGACGACCGATGCACCCTACCATCAGGTCGACCGCTGCGCGTTGGTCGATGACCTGCAATTCGACGGGCAGGCAGCCAATGCTTCGGTTCAATGGCAAGTGGACCTCGGGCCACGCCTTCCGGGCAGCAATGTCTCCGAGTCCTTTCGACAAACCATCACCGACCAATTGACAACGCTTGGCTACGAGGTAACCCAACAGGAGCACCAGCGCTACGACATGAATCTGACCAATGTCTTTGCAACCTGGACGCCCAACGGAACCTCTACGGGCACCCTCGTGTTGTCCGCCCATTATGACTCAAGAAACATTGCCGACCAAGACGATAACGAGAACAACCGTACACTCCCGGTCCCTGGCGCCAACGATGCCGCAAGTGGCGTTGCCGTCCTGCTTGAACTCGCAAACCACATTCCTACAATGGGCTTGGACCACGAGGTCGTTTTGTTCTTCAACGATGCAGAAGATCAAGACCAGCAATACACCCTGGGTGCCGAAGCATGGGCCGAAAATTTGACCCAAAGTGAAATCGCCTCAACCCACGCGTTTGTGTTGTTGGATATGGTGGGCGATGCAGACCTTCAACTTCACAATGTCCTCCCCGGTAATGAAACGCTGAAATCTCGAGTGGTAGAATTGGGAACCGACCTCGGCCTCGTGAATGGCACCGTTGACTGCCGTGGAGGGGCCGGCCTTGATGTGGTCCAATACGATACACTCGTCGGCGTTCTGGACGACCACGTCCATGCTGATGCCCTCGGCATCCCGAGCATTGACATCATGGACACCTCGTACGGTGAACCGAAACCCTACACCTTCGGAAGCTATTGGCACACCATGGAAGATACACCCGACAAGGTCAGCGCTGAATCCTTGGGAGCTGTTGGGAGGTTGGTTGAATTGGGATTGCGAACCCAAGCCTTTGTTAATCTTGGAGAGGAAATTGAAAGCGGTGATGACCATCCATCACACGCAGATGCAGATGTTGAAGATGGGGTATCAACCGGTTCGAAGACGCTTGCATCGCTTGCCGCTGTAGGTTTATTCTCCATCATTGGGTTCATTCTCTTGGTCGAATGGAAGAGAAAGCCCTGATGCAGGTACGCGGTGCACAAGGAAAGAGGTATTATCCGCGCACGCATTGGCCGTAACAGGAGGGACACCATGGACAGCGACCGTGAACAACGTATGGAAGCCCTCCGTGCAAGGGTGAAGGCAAAAAAAGAAGCCTCCCTAGCCGGCGAACCAGAGGAGGAACTCGTGGTTAGCACGGCAGAAATTGAGGCCGTCACCACGGAGGCAGAGGACGATTGGTACGCCATGATCGACCGAGATGCTGACCGGTGGAGAAACCTCGCTGCAGCGCTCATCTTCATCGGGAGTCTTCTCGGGATGATCACTGGCGCTTTGATTCTTCAAGGCAATCCAGCGGAACTGCTCAACACCTCGTTCTTTGCAGAAAGCGACACGGTTGACATCTCCGGCACAGCCTTGGAAGATGTGGATGGAAACGGGGTAGAAAACGTGTCCGTAGAACTCTTGGATGCGACATCCAAAGCGGTCCTTCAGACCACCAGTACCGATGCTTTCGGCTATTTTTTGATGAGCAATGTGCAACAGGAAGTCCATGTCATCGTTTTCTCAAAAGAGGGTTATACGACCGTTGAGCGTACCTTTGTACCCGACAACGTCGGACTTGACCCGGTGACGATGAAGCCAGGAAACGGTACGAGGCAAGAAAACGACCAACAATCCACCTCGGGTTGGACCTTGGATAACGCCGTTGGCCTCTCGACCGCCATTGGTTTGTTGACAATAGGCACGGCGCTGCTTGGCGTTCAAGCCGCTGCCGAAATCCGGAGAGGAAAGCACTACCGACGAAGTCAATACCTCGCAGCAGGTGCCCTCTTTAGTCGTGGCCTCATCATTGTAGGGCCTGCCTTAATCCTGTTTGGGATGATTGTCAACCTCTTTGCAAAAGAAGACTTTGAAGACCAGCGAGAGGACTGAGCATGTACCTGATCTCAGTCGAGGGTGGCGACGGGTCAGGAAAAGGCGAAGCCGCAAGAATTCTCGGTGAGCTGTTGAGTGAATTCCCGTTCCCAGAGGTCATGATGACCCACGAGCCACGGCGCCACAGTGAGTTGGGAAAGTTGGCATTGCAGTCGGTTAAACTCGGCAACAAAACACCGCTTGAGGAGGCTGGTCTCTTCGCCGCTGACCGGCTCGATCATTCCCACACCTTCATCCGCCCTTACCTCACCAAAGGGGCGGTTGTGATTTCGGACAGGAACATTCACTCCTCGCTCATATACCAGGGTGTCGTGGGGGATTTGGGACTTGAAAAAGTGGCGAGCATGAACGCTGCAGCGATGATTCCAGATTTGGTCTTCTGGATTGATTGCGACCCAGAAAAAGCCATGAAACGCATCAAGTCAGGCACCTTGAGAATGACCAGTCAAAAGCAGGAATATTTTGAAACGCAGGAGATTCAAACCACCATACGCCAAGGTTTTCACGACTTGTTCGGGCCATCGGGCGTAGTTCCAGCGCCGTTCAACCAGTGCTGCATCGTTGGCCCCATCATGAACGAGGGGGGACTGGACGAGCTGAAAACAAAATTGAGAACCGAACTTCGCCGATTCTTCAACAAAAAACCGCTCCCCTTGAACGTAGACAGGGACGAAGTGGACCGAAATTTACTGAACGCCCTCGTACGGGATGTGAAGAAACAGCGTCGACTCCCAGGGGCCCCCCAAGAGAAGACCGCCATCCATATTGGCTGGTTGGGGGGGAAGTCTCCCGCTCACTGGATGTTGGAGGCCGAAGAAAATTGGCCGGTTGAATCGGCTCAGGAACACGACGTCCCCGCATCGCCTCTCGCTCATTCATGCTGGTCCATTCTTGGAACATTATCGCTCATGGTTGGTTCCAGCGAGGTCCCTCGCCTTCACGCTGCGCTGGGGCCCGTTCGGATGGTCACCCAACGCCACACACAACGACTCATCAAATGGATGCTCGCAGAACATTGGGTTCACAAGCAACAAAACCACACGCCGTTCAGCGATGCTCAACTCTTCAAACTCCGAGAAGAACGCCTCGGTTTCGCCCGGCTCACCCTTGCCATGTGGCCACTTCGAACCCAACTTGCCTCATGGCGTCGTGCCAATCAAGACAAAGCATGGTCATTGGCCCTCGATGACCTCTTCCACGTTGAAGAGGGGCGCGAACTTTCCACGCACCTAAAGAAGGCCGTCCACGACATCAATCAGAGACTTGCCATCCTGACAAGCGGACACGAGGGGTGCCCGCTGCCAACAACGGCGGAAGAACTCCGTGCTTGGTGGTCGCTTGAGCCACCCAATCACTCGGATTCTTGATCGGCGTTTCGAACCAGTGTGAACGAAGCATTTCCAGGCAGGAGCACTTGTCCTGCGCCATGAAATGCTTCTGCACGTGCGGAAAACATTGAGCACATCAAAATTCCCAAGCCCAATCCAAAGGGAATGCCGGTCAGGACACGCTTGATGTTGGTGGATTCATACGGCGTCAACAGTTGAAGGAAGCCATCCGCGATAAGCGGGAGGCAAAGCAGCATGCCGCAAGCCAACCAAAGCAAGGTGCGTTGATTCTTCGCATAAACAGTATGGAGCATCTGTTCGGGTAACAAGGAAAGGCAGGTGTCCCTGACCGTCCACCGATTCCAGCCTCGTCTGGTAAAGATAGCACCGCCCAAAAATAACCCAAAGAAAATCCCGACATCGCGGGTGCATACAGGAAGTTGGTTGTTGTTTACTTCCCATGAACGCTCGTGTTTTTGATGGCAGTTGACATCACCGAATGCGTAAATGAAAGCGGCATATGGATTCACATCCGTCCACGAAAAAGACTCGTGCGTGTGGTTGCCCTCTCCCTCGTGCTCGTGAGGAGCTTGGTTTTGATTTCCAGTGGAACCAAAGCCGTCCTCATCGTAAAAATCGACGGCGTTTGCTCGACCCTCTATGGGGCCAACCGTGCCCGCTTCAAGGGTAAAGGGGGCAAGGAAAAAGGAAACCAGGAAAAAGGCGGAAACTCCCAAGACCCAATTCCCAACCTTCCTTTCTTTGCCACGGTCCTCGAGTCCGTTGCGCTCCATATTACGAACACCACTCCAAACCCTTTGATTCTTTTTACGACCAAGCAAGCCTTCAATTCCTCCTTCTCTTTGAACTGGCAACATGGCCGAGGATGAACGACCCCGCATCGGCCTCAAAACCGGCCTCCAAGCCGGTGCATTCATCGGGTTATTTCTCGGGTTTTCTCTGGCTGTTGTTTCGGCCCTGACGCAACCAGAAGCCCTCGTTCAATTGGTGCAACTGATGTGCATCACCCCGATCGCCTGCGCCATCTTTTTGGGACCGTTTCTTGGATGGCGGCGTGCGCCGCAAGTGTCCAATGAAGACCCAATTGACACCCTGCGAGAGTTGCTGAAACCCTTCAACGAAGGCCAGGGAAAATGGAGGGTACTGAGCCACGTTAGAAGCGATGGTCGAACGGTTCGCATCGACCTCCACAACTCCACGCAGCCGCTGACGATCGTCGCCGCTACCTTGGACCTGACCGAGCAGCACCCGATTCGATATATCGTTGGACGGGGCGAATCGAGGAGCAGGGAACCCAAACTACGGCAAAGCGTCCTGGCCTATATTGAGCAGCACGTGCCACTCAACCGTCGTCGACGAACGTCCTCGTCCGTTGAGGTCCTCCCTCCTTCTATCATCGAACACATGGAAGCCACTCACCGTATGCACCGTCGCCTGTTCTATCTCTTGCCCATCATCCTCTTCTTTGCCTGGCTCGAAATGCGATGAGCCCAACGCAACAGGCTATGAGGGAGGGGGGAATCCCCACATCATGGCGAACGACATCGGGCGAGCCATGGCCCGGCTCAAGCATCGTGATATCCGCACCCGTCGGCGTGCGGTTCGCACTTTGTTTGAACACGATGACCCTAATGTGCTGGAGGCCTTCAAGCCCCTGCTTGATGACGAAGACGGGTGGTTTGTTTCCAAAGCCCTCGATGCCTACCGCCAATGGGCCGCTCATGCCGGCCCGGGTGCCGTGGTCACCTTGCTTGAACATCGCTCTTTGGAAGTCCGGAGAGCTGGTGCAAACCTCCTCCCTTCCTTGGGCGAATCTGCCAAAGCCCCCGCCCTCTCTGCCTTGGAAGACGATGATGGGGTGGTGCAGAAAAAAGCAGCCCGTGCACTCCTTGTGTTTGATGGAGAAGAGATTGCTAAGCGATTGTCAGAGCATCCAAATGACGCCGTACGTCTTCTCGGGATGAAACATCCATCCGTATCCCATGCCCATCTCAAAGTGGCCCTCAACGACCGCAGTGATGGCGTTCGTTCAGCCGCTTTGGAATCGGTTCTGCAGCATGGTATTGAGGTGGAGATTGAATCCCTCATCCCGTTTCTTCAAGCCAATCTTCAAACCGTCAAGATTCTGGCTTGGGTTGGTCAACATGCTC
>NZEQ01000024.1 GCA_002689105.1 Verrucomicrobiales bacterium
TTACTGTGGTACGAGAGTCCACGGGAAAGGAAGTCACTGTGCCCCTCTCTTTTCACCTCGGGTTCCTCGACCCGCAAGGGCGCTTAAGGCCGGACCTCCTTCGGAGGCCGGCCTTTTTTGCGTTCTACGGAATCTTGAAACACCACGTTTTAGAACTCGCACAAGAAGGTCGGGATGAGAGCATGCCAATTGACACGGTCGACATTTTTGGAAGCGACCAGGCAGGTATTCACCTCGCCAGTGTCGGAAACGTTCTCTTTCACCCTCCTGAATTGCCTGAGCCCACCGTTGAAATCCTCGAAACTTGCCTTGAGTTGGAACTTCACCCGATCACCATTGGGGGTTCAAGTTTGGTTGGTGCTCTGGTTTGTGGCAACAGCCGTGGTATTGCCGTAGCAGATATTGCCAACGAGAGCGATATCGACCAGTTAACGGCTTATGGCGATGTGGTCGTCATGGAAGGCGGCGTTAACACGGCAGGTAACCTTCTCGTCGTGAACGAACAAGGAGCCGTCGCTTCTCCCAGTATCCCTCACGAAGGACTTGAAATTCTCGCTGAGGTCTTGGCTGTTGACGTGGTTTCCACCACCGTTGCGGGACAGGATGTTGTCGGCAGTCTAGCTGTCGCCAACGACCAAGGTGTATTGCTTCATCCAGACGTCACACCAGATGAAGCCATGCTCATCGAAGAGGTGCTTGGCGTCCCTCCAATGGTGGGAACGGTATCCTTTGGTTCTCCCTACGTTGGTGCAGGTGTCTGTGCTTCCAACAAAGGGGCCATCAGTGGAACACAGACCACGGGTCCTGAATTGAATCGGATCGAAGATGCCTTGGGATTCCTTTGAATCCTCCATCGCTCCGATGTGAAATGTTCAAAGGCTGATTTCTAGGATTCTTGTTCATGGGAGAAATGCTCTACCAAGGCAAAGTCAAGCAAGTATGGTCCACTGATGACCCAGACACCTATGAATTTCGGTTCACCAACCAGATTTCGGTCTTTGACCAAATCATTCCCTCGTTGATTCCTCGCAAGGGTGAATCGCTCAATCGTACAACCGCTCACTGGTTCAAACTTGTCGAAGAGGCCGGCATCTGCAAGACGCACTTGATTGAAGTCAATGCCCCTGACCGCTGCCTTGTTCGCAAGGTCAAGGTCATCAAAGAACCCGGCGCCATCCCTCGGGATATGGAATGGGTGTTCGTTCCTCTCGAAGTCATTGTTCGCCACTACCTCTCAGGTTCCGCCTGGCGTAGGTTCCAACGTGGTGAACTGACCGCTGAAGCCTTGGGTGTAGCACAGGACTGCGAATACGGTGTCAAATTGGCTGAACCCTTTGTTGAAGTCACCACCAAATTCGAAGCATTTGACCGAAACATCGGACGAGCTGAGGCACTTGAGATTTCCAACATCACCGAGGAAGAATACGAGAAAATTGTGGCTGCCGCCCTTGCTGTTGATGCCATCATCGAAGAGGAAGCCGCCAAGAACGGTTTGATTCACGTTGATGGGAAGAAGGAATTCGCTCTTGGTGCGAACCGAGAGGTCGTTTTGGTCGATACGTTCGGAACGCTCGACGAAGACCGTTGGTGGGATGCTGAAGCCTACGCTAACGGTGAATGCATCGAATTGTCCAAGGAATTTGTCAGGACTCACTACATTGAAACCGGTCACCAANCTGCNCTNCAGACGGCTCGAGACACCGGTGCCGAAGACCCACCTATTCCTGCCTTGCCACAGACTGTTATCGATGAGACAGCAGCACTCTACGCTTCGATGTACGAGCGATTGACCTCACAAGACTTCTGATCAGCGATGGGTCCGTAGGGCCATTCCTACACGCCGTCGTTCGGCAGCCTTGAGCAGCGAAGTGAAGTGCTTGGCCACGTCGGCGACACCACCGTCCAGCGGTTCGTCGTAGGACGCCGTCCATGCTCTGCTCGAAAGGTGCTTTCGCAANTCTCGAACAGCGTCGGCGGATAAAAATCCATGAATCTGCATGCCACCAAACCCATCCTCGAACATGGTGTGNCCCCGGGCCTCTTCTTCACACCCATGAGCAAGCTGATGTAGACGTTCCAGAAGTTCGTCATAAATGACTTGCCCATCGTGATCGGTGATGCTCCGATTGGGTCGAATGTATTCCAAAAAGTAGCCCAAGGCTGAGCCATCTGCATGAGGGAACCGGCCAAAGCGTTCCCTTGTCAGTCGTTCTCCAAGCGGCAACGGTCGGCCATCGTTGTTCAATTCAACACATGCCGTGAACAACAAGGTGGCTCCATCCCATGCAATGGAAGTGAACTCTTCGGGCTTTGAAATGCCTTGCTCGGTCAACCGGCGCTCGAGTTCCTCATCCGATTTAACAAGGGCCTCCCAGATTTCGACGTTTCCAGCATGCCCTTCCTCGATAGCGTTCATGACTTGAAGAGCTAATTCACCGTTGAAGGCGTCAAGGGTGAAAAACGCGGAGGTTGATGCTTGCGTCTGTTCGTCCATGCACCTTCGCACCTCTCAAGTGGATTAAGCCCTTGCTTTGTGCAAATCACTCGTTTCCAAAGAATTTCTTCATTCGGTCTTCCATCGTTCCCTCTCGCTTGGGTGCGTCGTCGGTTACAATTTCTTCCCGAAGACTTGCCAGACGACCACTGGCGGTGGTGTTCGTAGGTTCGACATCGGTCTCTTCAACCGTTTCAATCACTTCAATGGTGGATTCGACGATGTCCTCTTCCACGAAGGATTCGGACACTTCTTCCTCAGGTTCTTCCACCGGTTGAAGTTGCATATCATCCACTGGTGCTGCACTGGCTGGTGTTGAGTTTTCATTGACGGTTGGGGCGGAGGTTTCCCGGCCGGCCGTGGGCTTTTTTCCTGCCTTTGGTTTTGGAGATTGTATGGCGCCCACCAACCATGCTACCGCCAGAACAAGGGCAGCAACGCCGACAACCCAGCCAATCTCATTGGATGAGACCGTCAGCAAGCCTTCTGACTTGTAGTAGGTACTGCGGGTATCGTCTTCGGGGTTGTCGTCGATATCAAACGGTACGCTACAAGCAAGGTTGGCGGTGATCTTCTCGTCACGCTCAATGCTGTTTGGGTTTTCAATGAAGATGACTGGTGCGTAATCTGCGTAGGCGATGTCCACGATGTAAGTGGTCGACCAGCCACCTTCTGCTTGCACGTCCAATTCACACACGGCGTTGGCGAGTAAACTGTAGCCTGTTCGTTGGATACCAATGGTGATGTCTCCATCTGCTGTAAGAGAACTGATCCCGACGTTCCAGCCGCTTTCACGAGCGATGACGGATTCTGAGATGCTTTCCAATTCCCGTCCGTAGCGGTCATGAGCACGCAGTTCTACGGAGAATATTCCTGCTTCTGGGTCCCACGAATCGAGACTCACATTGACGTTTTCTTGCCCGCCTGCGGGCACGATGAAGACGTCCTCCTCGAGATCCACCCGCTCACCGGTCGATGAGACCAGCGTGAAAACCACGCGCATAGAATCGTCAACACCTGCCGTTAAGGTGCAGGTGGCCAAGATACCTTCTGTCGCCGATTGACCCAAGGACGTGAATACATCGTCTTCAAACTCGCAGGAGACATCGGTGTCTGGATACGTTCGTGAAACCACATACACCGAGAGGTTTCCAGAGGTGTTGGAGGTTTGGAAACTGATCAAGTGCTCTCCCGTGGTGTCGGGTTGCTCAAACGAGAGTTTGTTATCTCCTTGTGTCACTGAAAGTGAACCACCAAAGGTTGCGGTCTCGCCGTTAACCACCTCATAGGAGAGATCCTGCACGGTGCCTTCGAACGCATCGAACACCGGGCTTTGGGTAAACACCACCTGGCTGTATTCTACCTCAATGTTGTGGGCGATGATACCGAGAAGAGGATGGTTGACGTTGATGGTCAACAAAAATCGCTGCTCGTTCCATGATGACGCAGGGAGAAGCGTCATCGGGACGCCGGTGACCTCACCTGGGGCGAGAATAACTTGCGTACCTTGGGTGGTTGACCAGCCATCTGGAAGCCCGTCAACGTCCACCGTGAGCATGGCGATATCGTTGCCGTTGTTCTCTATCCAGGCGGTGGGATAGCCACCTTCCGCGTTGATGTTCCACGTCCCTCGATGGTCCACGAGGATGTCGGGCGATGCACCCACACGGACCGGAATTTCTTCAACCACCAAGCCGCTGGTGTCGTTGCCCGTGATGCGTATTCGCAGCACACCGACTTCACCTGCGACAGCATCCGAAGGGGGCTGAACATGGACCTGGAAGGTGCTTGTTCCGTAGGGGGCCACATCTTCAGCGTCATCGGGTAGGGTGATGTTCCATCCTGCTCCCGCCTTGGCAAAGTACGGTCGCTCGTAGGCGTTGCCAGTGTGAATCAGTTCAAAGGTGAGGTTCTCTCCAGTTGGGTCTACTTCTAAATCGGCTTCTGTGAGGTTCAAACGCCACCCAGATACCGATTCGACATCAACCGACACAAGGGTTTGACCGATGGTATAGCCGTTGGCCACGTGNTTGAGTGTGATGTTGACGGAGGATGACGCCCAGGCCATCGAAGGGATGGTGATTGAGAAATTCAGCAGGGCTGAATCGTTGATAGGGAGGGTCGTTGTATGGACTGATGAGGCCACCCAGACAGATGTGTCTTCGCCGAAAGGCAGGACATTGAGCGAGGGTTCAAGNGTTAAATCATCAGCTGCATTTCCGAGGTTGGTGACGTTGAACGNAAAGGAAAGGGTCTCTCCTGGCTGCCCTGAGACTTGGGTGTTGTTGGTTGAGGAGACCGTCCACTCGTGACTTGGTGCAGCTTGCACAACAAGTGTGGTCGAATCCACCACACCNCCTCCGAGTGAGGTCCATGTGAAGACAAGATCAAACGGCGTCTGAGCCGGTGTTTCTTCTGAGAGAATGACGTCCACGGTGCCAATACCTGTGGCGAGTGCACCGAGGGTTTTCTGAGGGTCGAAATAGGTGAAGGAAACATCCGGAGTAAATGAACCGTCAATAGATGATGCACTTGCAGCGAGTTGGAAGGTATCCACGCCATTTCCAGGGTTTTCCAAGAATAGAAGGAATCTTTGGGGCTCGGAAACATTCAGCGAAAGGGGTTCACCAACCGTTTCCGGGAGGGGTTCAATCACGTTGAGGTTTGCTCGGTAGACCTGCAAAACGTGGAGGCTGATGTTCAGCGAAGCATCGACATCAACGCCATCCGTCTCCGCAAAAGCATGGCGATTCGGAACCGCATTGGGTGGCAGTTGGAGCACCAAGTCACCGCTGACGACACCGCCTGATGTGCCCTGTGCAACGAGTTGTGTACCGTTGATGGTGAAATCACCGGTTGCCGACCATACCCAACCCTGTTGGAGCATGCCCATGGAACTCATGCTCCATTGAGCACTTCCTGATGTTGGGGCNGTGCCAGTGAACGACCACGTGAGGGTTGCGTCTGGAAGCGAGCGGTGATGGGTGGGCTCGGCGACAAATTTCTGAGCCGTAAAGGTGAACGGCATGGATTCGCANAGTGCATCCTCTCCGCTGCCCATGCAGAGGGTGAGCGTGGTTTGTGTCGAACTGCCATAACTTACCGATGCCGGTGTGGTCAGGTGAGCGAACAGAACCTTTGACTCGCCGGGTGCAAGTGAAATGCTGAAGAGTTCCTGTCCATTGGTGTCGTGGATGGATGGCGAGCCACCCCATGACGGTGCGGTCCATGTAATGGAGGTCGTTGATTCAGCAGCGTTCCCGAGGTTTTCGACCATGAACCATGCTTTTGCAGTNTGGCCCGGTCGTCCATGTGCAGTTGAGATGTTCATTCCCGTGGAGCCGGAGAGGTCAAGCCCACGGGTTCGGAACACATCGATTTGGACGTCGATGGTGCTGTTGATCGTGTCATCGNCATCGAGGGCCAATAGCATCGAGACCATGCCGGATTCATCACCAAGGGCTGTGGACGGCACATGGGCGTCAAAGATCACCGTTTGTGGTGTGTCAGGAATCAATTCAAGGGTGAGGTCTTGGTTCCCTGCTGGTGAAAATGACCANCCTGAAGGAAGGGCACTCTCATCGTAGGAAAGTGTCCAGTCGGCCGTACGAGAGCCAGTGGCGACCAANTCAACCATGACTTGCTGGGTCGAGCCGGGNGGGATTCGAGGGGTNTCGAGCGGCCCGGTCATCTGGGCGAGATACGGCTCGACAACAGTGAAGGNGGTGCTTGCATCGTTGTTGTCTTCCCGTTGTTCCGTTATGTTCTCGTTGACGTCAAGCACGAGTTCAAACGCATGAACGCCGAGTGTNGCGACAAACTCTGCAGAAAACGTGAGCGGGCCTCCTTCGCCAGATGGTGCAACCGGTTCACTGGATGTAAACCGCTCCCGCGTCAATTCCTCGCCGTTCATGATGATGGCTGCATCGATGTCTTCGTCCGCCTCACCGGTTCCAATGTTGGCAAATTGGCCGGTGACGGTGACCGTCATGCCCGGGTCGGCTTGGGCGGGATTGAAAGAGAGTCCACGTCCGTCAAAGGAAGGGGACAAATCAGGGCCCTGATCCGAGACCAAGGTGTCGCCGTAAAGGACGTCGATGTGCCCATCACCGTCCACGTCAGCGATGGCAGGAGCCGTCCACACACGGTGCGGCATGCTCAATGGCGTTGACCATGCGCTGTTGATATCAGCTGAGGCTCCCGTGTCTCCNTCAAAGGCCCAGAAGCGGCGCCCGAAACCGACCAAAATCTCAGGAGTCCCTTCTCCGTCAATGTCCAGCCAAAATGGAGGAGATGCAGCAATTTCGTCATTGTCGTTTCCTGCTCCACGTTGGAGGTCTCGAGTCCACTCCGTGACGGGCGAATTGTCGGAGATGTCGGTGCAACCAAGCATNCCCTTNCGGTTGAAACTAACCGATGACTCTGAATACCATGTGACCCAACACAATCGGTCGTCTACACCATCGTTGTCGGTGTCGAGGGCCAACGGCTGAGCATCTGCGTAGCCGTTCTGGGCTCGGAAATTGAAGAGTTCCGTGGTTGANGTTAATTCCATGCCAATAAAGCGAGCACCGTTGCCNGATTGGCGTCCGTTGGCGTCGGTGGGCACGGTGAGAATCATCTCGGGTGCACTGTCTTGGTCGAGTTGAACGATGATAGGCCCCGGGAGTCGAAGCCGAGGAGAATCGGAATCGGTGTCGGTTCCTTGGACGGCCACGCGTTCCCAATCCAAGGAGCCGGTGGAGCCATCGATTTTCCATATCCACATGTTCCCTGAATCTCCGTCAATGGTCGTGAGGAGGATGGAAGTCGTGCTGCTATCCAGTTGCGCCCATACCGGGTCGGAAGGGTANGTTCCTCGGTCCAATGAAACGGTCCAGTCTTCTTGGGTAGGCTGCGATGANGTCAATGAATAGGCGTTCACCTTCACCAACGGGTTGTTGTCTGGGTCGTCGACCACAGCGATGACCAGTTCAGGCGTGCCATCCAATTCCAAGTCTGCGAGAAGTGGCTGTGTGACTGCTTTGTGGTCACTGTTCGCTGTAGCGAAATGAGGAGATGGGGATCCAATACGGACCTCAGCATCGCTGTAGGACCACAGAAGTTCATTGCTGTGTCCAGTGGCTTGCCAGTTTGATTCGGTGCAGGTGAGTTGTGGCGACCAAACATCGATGTTAAGGGCCCCCTGAGTATCGTACACCACGATGATTTCTTGTTGCCCNTCGCCGTCAATGTCGTGAATCATCGGTGTGGAACGAATGGCTTCTGTAACGCCAAGACTGACCTTCCAAGCGATCTTAGCGTCGTTGCCCGAAACAATGTTGAGAAAACTCTCCCGTGAACCATCGGTGATTTCACTCGAGATCATGACGGGGAACAATGTCCCTGCGCCACATCGCTCAAGGGCCGCCTCCGATGCGCTGATGCTCGCAGAGAAATCACCGATGATCGAACCGTAAGCATCGCTTTCGGACTGTCCCGAAAAGACCTGCCAGTTCACCACTGGGTTCTCGAGCGTGCCCAAGCTCGTTATGTTGGCAAGATTGCCTTCACCGGGGCCACCGTCCACGCCGTGTTCGGGCACGGTTTGATTGTGTGTCGGGGTTTTGGCATATTGCGCCCAAGGTTGGTCGTCTCCTGTCCAGCTGCCCGGCGTGGGGTGAACGACGTCGGTTTCAGGCAGTGTCGAGGGGTGAATCAGCGGGTTGAACAAGACGCCCAACATGAGCAAAACCATCAGCGATGAAGCGANGGTTCGCCGGGTAGTTGCTTGAGACCCGCTGGACATCATACANCACCGCCTTCGGGGGGTTGTTATTGCTTATGGATGATTTACTCCCTAAAACCCCTTTTCTCCCCTGCGTCAGAGTTGCGGAAACAGGGCCATGGAGGGGAAGTCGAAACCAGTCCATGCCGCTTGAATTAAATAGGGGTCTCCGGTGGACAGAATGACTTCGGTCGCATTCTCTCCTGAGGGTTCACCGGTGAAGGACGGAAAAGTCGCNAGACTNNCCGTCTTCNNNGTGCCTCTTGAGAACGCAAAGAGGTGATNAAATGTACAAGGTCGTAACCAAGGAAGACANCATCCGCATTCCNGCGGAATACATGCGNAAGGGNCAATCCCTNGANCAGCACATNGACCGTCTNTCCATGGACGCTTTCGAAGGAAAATTCGATTCNGAAAANCGCTTTGTNCTCGTCACGAACAANCACAAAACCATCGGNCGNGGACGNATTATTCACGGCGANGGNGCCATNTACCAGCGNGTNCAATTTGANGCNGTTTTGTTNTGCATGGANGACCAAGAGGTCGTTGAAGGCGCTGTCTCTGAAGTCAATGAATTCGGGGCCTTTGTCCGAATTGGCCCCATGGAGGCCCTTCTTCACAAGTCCCAAATCATGGACGAACCTGTTGACATCAACATCGGTGCAAACAAAATCACAGGCCGCCAAACCGGGCGTGAACTTTCCATCGGTTCCTTCGTTCGTGCTCGAATTGTTTCCCTTTCGCCGGATACATCAGACCCACGTCGCTCCAAGATTGGATTGACCAGCAAGCAAGACGGGCTTGGCTCACCTCAATGGAAGAAGAAAAGCGCCGGTGGTGAGTGAAGATGGTCAGGAACCCCTTTGCATGCGGCGAGTGCCATCTCGTTCTCAACGACGGTGTCGACCAATGTCCTCGACACCCCTCGGCTAAGGTCTCGTCCGATTGGACTGGCTACGTCATCATCATTCAACCACAGCGCTCCGAAATTGCTGAGCGCCTAAAGGTGGAACAACCTGGAAAATATGCACTCAAAGTGAACATCCGATGAAGGTGAGAACATGGAAATCAAAGAACGAACCGAAAACAAAATCTTGAACCGAGTTGAAATTGCCTTCAGTTGGAAGCACGACTCAAAATCCACGCCCTCTCGCAAGGAAGTCATGGACCTTGTCCAAACTCTGGAGCCAGGCGCTAACCGTGACCTCATTGTCATCAAGGATTGCGAAACCCGTTTTGGTCAACCTCTGACCACCGGTTTAGCTTACATTTATTCTTCACAGGAAGCCATGGCCGTTGAGCCAAGCTACATCCACAAGCGACACGAGAGCCTTCGCAGTGGTTCTGCGAACGGTGGAGAGAATGCTGAATCCGAAGGAGGCGATGAGTGATGGGAGACGGTCCAAACCCCAAAGGAAAGCACTCGAAGTACAAGGTCGAAGACGGTAAACTCGTCCGTGCTGAGACGTGCCCAGAATGTGGGCCAGGTGTTTTTCTCGCCGTTCACGGCAATCGTAAATCCTGTGGACGCTGCGGCTACACCGTGATGAACGAGTAAATTCACTGAATATTACTCGAAGGGACTTGTTTCCCACGAACCATCGTTGAACAACACAAGCCCTCCACCTTTGTACGGGCAAACATGAACGGGCAGTTCTCGTGTTGAGCGGCGGTCGATCATATGTTCACTTAGGATGACTTCCTCGCGCCAGCCCGCAATTCTCCATCCTCTGAGGCGTGCGTCCCACATGGCCCCTTGAACTGGGCCGCTGAGTTGGATTTGCTGCTGCACCACCCCCTGATGAAGCCAAGTCACCGTGCCCGTAGCAGAGCAGGCCAAATGGTGGTCTTCGTGTTTGAAATGATGTTCAACTGGAGACTCTACACCCTCCAGCAGGAATTCTTCAATCAGTTTGCCCGTTTCGAGTGACCGTCGCTGAACCCGCCCCCCTCTCGATGTAAGCCAGTAGATGTCCTGCTCAAGGTGCAACGCCACAAGTTCTTCATTTCGAGGGCGTTTCTTTGGATAGCCCCATTCTGGAGGNGGCATTCGCCAGCGCTCATCTGCGTTGTTGCCAATTTTGTACATGCCTCGGTTGTACAAGGCAAAAACAACGATTTCGCCGTTACTTTCCAAAGCCATGGGTTCCGCATCCAGGGCGTGTGCCCATGTGGTTCCCGCAGGGTAGTGGGTGGTTGGGGTTCCGATGGAGGTCCTGATTTCTGACCTCGGTCGGCCGTCTTCAACGACACCGACAGGCATGGAGCCCATGCAAGCAAGAAGCAATTCTCGGTCAAGCCATGTAGCATACAATTGGCCCTTGGCGATGGACGCCTGCCTCATACGCATGGGGTGTGGGGTTTTGACTTCTGAAAGGGGTTGAAAGTCGGTGTCGAGCCAAATCACTTCACCCTCCATTCCAGTAACCAGCAACCCCTCTGCGTGGTGAACGATTTGGTCGGGGAGAAACGGGATGCGAGGTGGCAACCCTTCGTCCATGCTCGCTGGAGACAGAGGCGGTATGTGAATGCTCGTCTGGGTCATTTCCAAATAGTGCCCGCTTGAGGTTAACCCATGAGCGGGGAGACGGTGATTCTCATCGCTGTCAATCAACAAGACATCGCAAGCACCAATCAAGCGGACGCACTCCGGGCCATGGATGATTGGTCGGAACTTTCTCCGGTTGAACATCATCCCGCCTATGCACTGAAACATCTCAGGATGCTTTACCTTCCAAACGGTTTGTTGTTTGAAGACCATTTGGCCAAACGTTGGGAGGAGGCCACTGGGGAGCGAGTTTCGGAGATCATCTTCCCTTCGCGGCACGTTGCGGCGAGCGGTCAACCTTCACTCACACTGCATCCGATTGGTGTGCCGCATCTGCCGATGGGTGAACAAGGCCCTTACGGTGGTCATGGAGGCACAGCCCCGCCCCCCTCGCCCCGATTGGCATCNTGGTGGAAAATGCTTCTCAATTTAGCAAAGAACGAGGAATCCGTCGATGGGTTTGACCTCTCGTTAGAGGTGACACATCACGGGCCGACCGTAGATGTTCCAACCTTGTTCATTGAAGTGGGTTCCACCGAAGAAACATGGGGCCATTTGGGGGCTGCTCAACTCTTGGCTACGATCATGAGAGACGGCCTTCTCGAATCATCCGGTTCCACCTGGGTGGAAGAGAAACATGCGGGTGAAATGGTCCTGGTAACCCTTGGAGGTGGACATTACGCTCCNCGAGCCAATCAATTGGCTGCACTTGATGGTGTATGGCTCGGTCATATGCTCGCAACCTATGCACTGCCGTTTGAGAAAACCACTGAAGGTGAGGTTGGAGGGAATTGGAAGCAATCCATTCTCGCNGCTTTGAAAGCCACGAGACGGTCGTTTCCGGGCGGTGAACTCGTCTGTTCAATGGACAAGAAGGCGTTCAAAGGTTGGCAACGACAAGCCATTCGAGACCTGCTTGAAGCCGAAGGCATTCCGTTGTTGACCACAAAGCAAATCAAGGCTAAATTGGGCCTCGATTAAGCGAGCGCACAAAGGGTCAAAGAGCGCCGCTTGTGTGGCAGAACCATGGTGGGATGGTTCTCCAAGATGGTTGTCGCCACCACCGTTCGCATGCCTCGATGGTTTGTGCGATGGGTCAGCCGGAGGTACGTCGCCGGTGCATCTCTCGAAGAGGCCGTGNCCGTCATGAAACGCCTAACAAATGAAGGTGCGTGTTTTACCATCGATGTTTTGGGCGAGGAAATTTCAACCATGGACGAAGCCAATTTTTTTCTCGAAGAATACATTCGNGTNATGCAGGCCATCAAGACGCATGATTTGGATGCAAACCTCAGCATNAAGCCAACCGCNTTTGGNCTGCTNATCGATCCTGACCTCGGNCTTCAGAACATCCGAAAATTGGTCCAAATGGCNGCTGAGGAAAACATGTTCGTGCGCTTGGACATGGAGGACCATCGCGTCACGACCGACACCATTGATGTGGTGACGACCTTGCATGCAGAGGGATTGACCAACGTGGGCACGGTTCTGCAAGGTCGTTTGTTTCGAACACTTGCCGACATTGGTGAGCTCGAAACGACACTCGGCCCNCATGCGGATTATCGAATTTGCAAAGGCATCTATCTTGAGCCAGAGGAGATTTCCTTTACCTCGTACAGAGATATCGTGGACGGCACCAACGCTGCCATTGACCGCATGTTTGACGCCGGAGCCTATGTGGGCGTTGCTTCTCATGACATGCCGGTGATTGACCACACGCTGTCTGCCCTCAAGGCCCACAACATGGGCCCGGGCATCGATGACCCTCGACCGAATGCTGGACCCGCACGACATCACAAAGGCCCTGGTTACGAATTCCAGATGCTCTTGGGTGTGAGAGGGCCCCTGCGCCGTCGTTTATTGAAAGAAGGGCATCGAACACGAGTGTACATTCCTTACGGCGAGAAATGGTACGAATACAGCATTCGACGATTGAAAGAGAACCCTACGATTGGAACACAAGTGGCCAAGGCTTTCTTGATGCCTTGGACAAACCGACCGTGAATCACTTTCGCTTCTTTTTGTTCGCTCGCTTGCGAGATGCGTTTGGATTCACGCCTTTTTTGACGTGCTCCTTCGGGCGCTCTGGATTTGGATTGTGTCCCAAGCGGCCTTCCTTCCATGCTTGCCTTCGTTCACGAGGCGTCCGTGGAGAGAAGTGCTCTGGATTGGGCGGTTCATGTAGATACATCCGTTTGATGTCAGGGGCCTTGACCGTACCACGTAGCGTTCGTCCAGCACCCGTGTGGATGGCACGGATTCTCCATGTCTCTCCGTTGTGTTCCATCAGATGAGAACCGGTGAACGTTGTCTCTTGGGAAACGACGATCACATCGGCCGTTGATTCTTCACCTCGAGTCAAGGTCAATTTGACACGGACCATGTCGGTGCGCAGAGCGGTGACACGTGCGATATTGGTGGCGGTTTCGGACGATGTTTGTCGTTCATCTGCGGTTTCAATTTGGTGAATTTTCCAAAGTTTTCCGTCTTCCTCAAACACATCNCCAACGACGAATTCCTCGTCAGCGTCGACCACGAGAACGACGCGTTCAGACTTGGGTCCCTCGGAGAGAATAAAGGGGATGTTGCGAGGAGGGGGTGGTCGAAACTCGATGGTGTGNACATGTTGGCAATCGTTGCATCGAACCATGAAATCAGCACCNGTTCCAACCGACTTTTCCCGGAGAATTTCGTGCCCTGTGAGTTCATCACATGCTGGGCAATGGGTGGCGTTGTCGAGGATTTCTTCCTCTTCCTCCCATTCATCGACGTCTTCCATAGGGCTCCCTCATCCCTGCCCTGAACCCACTGGGTTTGAACCCTCCGACACTGGAGGGGGTGCAAGCCTTGATGTTGGTGAGGGGCGACCAAGGTGCATGGCAGACCTCCCAAAGGAGATTGAACGGGATGAAATTCTCGCCCATCTGCTGGCCAAGGACGCCCTGCAACCACGCGATGAACCTGAAATCGCCGCGAATATCCATGCACAACTCCAACACATGGGTCTCTCAACATGGTCCATCTCTGTTCACCGCCGCCTGCGAGACGCTGTTGGACGTTTACAACCCTCCTCGGTTTTGGAGGTCGGTGCCAGCATCGGCCATCGGACGGCTTGGCTCCTCGACCAATTCGAGCGTGCGGATTCACGACCCGCAACCCTGACGCTTGTGGAACAAGGCGGGAAATTTGGTGTCATTCTTCAACGTCTCTTGCAACGATATGAAGCGATGCCATGGGCAACCGTTGTGGTGGGTGAACCCGGTCAACTGGCAGCGGAGCATCAAGCATGGCAACTGGCAGCAGCCACCAACGCTGAGTTGTCCCAGACACCGTTTGAGGCCGGGTATGATGTCATCATCGTTGATGCTCCCTCTCCGCAACGGGCAGGTTTGGTTGCGAGTTATCTCCCATTGCTGAACAATAACGGTGTCATGTTTACCGTCGAGCCAAACATGCCGAGTGGTGAGGTCGATGAAAACGATGAAGCTGGTATGGCTTTGGTGAACGGTTTCAATCGCTGGATTGAGGTGATCAGCGAATCAAAGAACACCCACCACCTGGCGTTCATGCCCTTGTTTGGTGGTACTTTAGTCGCCTGGTTACCTCATCAAGCCTGAGTGGCTTCATCGATGAGTCCTTGGATGTTTAACAAACCGTAGCCATAGTAATCGTCGTGAGATACTTGACCCTCGTCAGGCACAGCGCTGTTCATCAGCCATTGCTTCACTGCATTGATGTTGTCGGCACCGGCATCGGATTCATCTGCCTTCAAATTCGGTTTTTCTTGGAGCAACAAACAGAGCGCACCCGTCACGTAGACCGTTGAAGCGCTGGTTCCGTCTGCAATTCCCCATCCACCGTTTTCCAACAAGACAGGTACGCCCTCGGCGGGAGCAACGATTTCTGGTTTTTTGTTGGGGTCGCCTCGTGGCATGAGAACGGGGAGCGGAAGCAAGCGACCGTTGTTATCGCCTTTGGATGAACCCGACCAGTGCGTGCCTTTCAGGGTCACACCCCCGACGGATATTACGCCAGCTTCGCTGGATGGATGAGCCACATCTCCATCGTCGTCTTCTCCGTCATTTCCTGCCGCAGCAACAACATAGATGCCCGAATCGATGGCGTCGTTGGCAGCGTCGCCTGAACTTCGACCGGACCCAAGCGTAAAGGGAAGAATATCCGGCGCGCCACCCAGCGAAAGAGAAATGACATGGGCACCGTTTTGGACGCACCAATCAATCGCTTCGGCCACGGTCTGATCGTTTCCACTGCCGTCCGAACCGAGCGCTTTGGCAACGAGGAGGTCGACTTCTTTGGCCACGCCTTTGAGCCAGCCGTTGGCGACCAAAATACCGGCCATCGAAGTTCCGTGCCCGTGGTCGTCGTACGGTTGGGAATTCCCGTTGACAAAGTCTTTCCATCCTGCCAAATTCATTCCTTCCAAGTCCTCGTGGTCGGTGGCGATGCCCGAATCGACGATGCAGGCTACTACACCGTCTCCGTTCAGGCTCTCACTGGCTGGTTGAATGAGGGCGTCGTAGGTTGCATGACGTTGCAGCGCCACTTCACTGGGGCGCATCAGGATGGCGCCATCGCTCAACACCACCGCGGCAAGATAGCCTGCGGCAAGAACGAGGGTGATTCCCAAGGTGAAACTGACGACCAGTTTGATGAGACGAATATCGGATTGGTCATCTCCCGTATTTCCGAGGAGAATGGGTGTTAAGGCCTCAACCTCTCCCTCTTCTGATGGCGAAGGAGAAAAGTCGTAGACCGACATGCTCTCAACCTAGGGTTTGAACTATTTCAGTTAGTGTATCAACGAATCGGCGAACATCTTCTTCGTTGTTGTAGAGGTAGGCAGAGGCTCGCAGTGAGCCTTGGGGATGGCCACGGTCAGCAAACCATGAATGGACGCAATGTTGGCCGCTCCTTACCATCACGCCGGCCGCTTCATCCAACAAAAGGGCAACATCATGGGCAGGTAACTCATTCATCAAGATGGAACAAATACCTCCACGCTTGCTTGGGTCTTCCGGACCGATGATGGAGAGTCCGGGAAGATCTTTGACCCCATCAGTCATGATTCTGTTTAATTTGATTTCATGCTCGTGAACGGCGTTCATGTCCAAGCCTGCGAGGTAATCGATCGCTGCCCCTGTAGCCATCATGCCAGAAAAGTTTCCGAGTCCACCNTCAAATCGAGCGGGTGGNTTTGCCCATGTCGCNTCGGTGTAAGTGGAAGAAGAGACGGTCTGGCCTCCCGATTGAATGGTTCGCAACCCATCCAACAATTCGTATCGGCCCCACAATCCTCCCATGCCGGATGGCCCGCACATCTTGTGAATGGAGAACGAGAGGAAGTCGATGTCCAGCGCTTGAACATCGACGTTCATGTGCGGTGTCGATTGGGCGCCGTCAATGGCCACAAGTGCCCCATGGTCATGGGCGATTTTGGTGACTTCTGNGATGGGAATCTCCACACCGTCAAGGTTTCCAACGTGGCTCATTGCGACCATTTTCAACCGGTCTCCTGCTTGGGCACAAGCGGATTCAAAGGCTTCCAAGTCGAAGGCATTGTCCGACAAACTCGGTACGACCCTGTGGTCAATGCCTTGCTCTTGTTCAAGTTGGAGCCAAGGCACGAGATTTGAGTTGTGCTCTCGGTCGGAGGTCAGCACCACATCGCCCTTGTTCCACTTCATGCCGTGAGCGATTTGATTGATCGAATGTGTTGCGTTGCGGGTAAACACAATTTCGTTCGGCGTTGCTGCATTGAGGAAGGACCCCAATTTGTTTCTTGCATCAACAACGGACTTTGATACCGCTGTGCCGTACCTGTGGACGGACCTTCCGCCACATCCCGGTGTTTCGGTATAGTAGCGCTGGATACTGTCAATCACCGATTGAGGTTTGAGCGTGACGCAGGCGTTATCGAGGTAAGCAGGAGGGGAGTCTCCTTGGAGTGTTGGGAAATCATTTCTACAATTCTTCANCATTCACCAAGCCTCCTGGTCGGGTAAATAATCCATGGCGGGCGCATTCACGCCGCATGCTGGACAGGCGATACGCTTGGGCATGGAAGCGCTGCAAGTCGGACATGACGCCCCCACGACAACGAGGGTACTGCAACCTGCGGAAAGGCAAGGGTGTGCCAATTCCCCCGATGCGTTAAGGGTGACCTTGGAAGCATGACCACATTCGGGACAGCTCGAGGCTTTGTTCGATTTTAGGGGCGCTTCTCCAGACATTTCGAGGGCTGCGTCAACCGCCGCTCTCGTGCGAACACTGGTCTGGTTGCCGAGCATTCGTTGCGGGTACCACAGCACGAAGAGTAGGAGGGGAACGGCGGGGACTCCAGTAAGCAAGTGGAGCACAAGGTACCCGATGTTGGATTCACCGTAAGAGGCGACATGGTGAAGTCCTGCCCAAGATGATACGGTGATGAGCAACACCCACGCACCAAACATCGCCGTCCAACCACGGAGTGAATGTTCGGCAAGGCTCTCTTCCATGATACGAACATCCTCGTGGAGATGGTGGACCTCGACGTGCAAGTCTCTCGTTTCGACAACGGCTTTCCAAAAGAAGAAGAGGAAGAAGAACACGATGAGCAGAACGAGGGTTCCTTCCATCATGTCGGCCAAATCGAGCGACATTGGGAAAGATGCGTTGTTGCGATGGAAGAAAATCTGCGCTCCGTACAAGGCGTTCCACATGACGAGCAGAGACATGGCATGGACGCGCATAACAGGAAAGAGCATCCAGGCTTGATAGACAAACCAGCCCCAACAAATCATGGAAACCAACATTTGGAAGAATTGGAAGCCGTTGATGGCTAAGATGCCTTCCAGTCCGGTGATGCTTGCGTTTCCTCCATTCCAAAGTTCGGTTGAGATCGAACCTAAACACAGCGCAAGCACTCCAAAAGCAACGGCGATGTAGTGTTCTCGCTTCCATTCCTCTCGGAGAAGCTTGGTGTGAAANGTCCATTCTATGCGCAGCGTATTGAGCGATTCAGCGAAGGGGTATTGGGGTGGTATCGGCCGAGAGAGCGTCATCTCAGCCATCCGAAACGGTAGCGTCGGTGAAGGGGGCGTAGCATCCACCTCGGAATCCGCCACCTCGGCCATGTTGTTTGGCTGNACTTCGCCCCTTTGAGTCCTTTCGCTCCCGTGCTTTCATTTCTCTTGTCTAGAGGGTGATGATTAAACGAGAAGTGGGGTTCGGCGAGTTAGAGCCGAGATCGCATAGCCTGGTAGTGCGCGCGACTGGAAATCGCGTGGGCCCGTTCCCTCGGGAGTTCAAATCTCTCTCTCGGCGCCACAACCACAACCTCCATGACGAGACGATAGGTGGTGCATGACATGGAGCAGGAAGAAAGCCTTCGCCAACGACGGTGGGCGGTCCTCTTCGTTCTCGGCATCCTCCTTCATGGCTACGCTGCTTTTCATAGCGACCTTGGCTTGGATGCACATGTTCGCCTCAATGCCTTGAATGACGAAACGTCAGAGGGTCAAGATTTGGCGTGGGGGGCACCGAGGATCAGCGGTTCATCCAGTCTCGACTCAAGTACGGTATACGACGGCTATATTCCTCCTTGGAACACCGGTGAGGCCGCCATGAAAATCACCGCTCTCGCCTCCTTGGTTTTTGTCGCCGCCATGGTGTCTTGTCGTCCTCGACATCAGACCTCGACCGTTCGCTTCGAACCGTTATGGGGGGCTTTACTGATGCTNAGTCCAGTCCTTATGTTCTCAACGAGCAGNGGGTACGATGAGGCCCCCCTTGCTCTNTTGATGGGGCTGGGTGTGGTTGGTTTTTGGTTCAATCGCGGTGAATCCATCGCCCACCAACGACTGAACGGTGGATTCATGGCCACTTCGGTTCTCTTNGTCATGGTTTGGAAAGGATTCTCGCCGATGGCTTCGTTCGTCGTTTGGTTGGTGATGCTCCTGCTCACCGAAGCCTGGGTGATGTTGAATCGATCTGGTTCGTACACCGGGGAGGGTCAACACCTCGGAAATCCTTGGTCGATGGGTTTGCTGACGTTTGTTCTGGTGTACTTCGGNGTCATGTTCGTTGGGTTCATTTCCTCAACAGGTACCTTCTCCATCATCGGCCAACAACCGCTCAATTTTGTCATCGCCTCGCTCTTTGCCCTATTCGACACGGTGGTGTTGTATTTGTTGATGGGGTGTCTTCTTTGGCCGTTCTTCGTNCATCGTTGGGCTCGTTTACGCGCAGCCCGTGGGCCCGGTTTGACCATGCTCGTGGTCTATATCAGCGGCGTCTTGGCCGGTCTTGTGGCGTACATTGCCACCCTTTGGACGCTGGAAGCTTCCCTTTGGAACATGAGTTTGGCTCATGTCATGGTGGTGTTGGGCAACAACGGTCGTTATGCCACCTTACTCCTCATACCGTTGGTGGCGTTGTTGCGTTGGAGTGACNTGGTCGAAGACGATGAGCCAGAGGTAGAAACACGACATTCACTTCGAGCCATTGTTCTCGTTCTCCCCTTCTTGCTGTTCACCACGTTGGTCGGCCATCAAATTTGGTCAGAGGACGCNGGCGAACGTTTGGCTGANTCGTGGACTGATGATGACGATACAGTGCTTCTGATTGCNCCAGAATCCATGGCCATGCACCATTTGTATGTCATCAAAACAAACCTCGATCTCGAGGGTTCAATGGACGTAAACGGTCTGTGGGCAACCCCCGATGAAGCCCCGGCTTTGATGGAAGAACATGCGGCTACGATTGATTATGTTCTTCTCGCACCGGAAACGAAGTTTGACGGAAACATGTCGTCCTGGGATTTACTCGAAACACGTGATGTTCCCGTATCCGTGCCCGGCGGGATACAAGGTGGCGCTTGGTCCTTGTACCGTCTNTCGCCATGATGGCTGGATTCGCGAAGCGATTATATCCGCTTGGCTGGTGGCCCGACCACTGCCACCGTGGCTTAGGGGTATAGCACCTCATTGGTAATGAGGAGGTCGCGAGTTCAAATCTCGCCGGTGGCTCCACCATCCGCTTTTTTGTTGAGTGAAAAAAGAGCCATATTTTCTCTCCTTATACCTCAATGTATAAGAGGCGATTTTTCAGATTCCGTCATGAGAAGGCAACTTCTCAGATGGGATGCAGATGGAGCGAAAGCAACAACAAAATGATGAGATGCAACGACGGGTGAAAGAACTTCAACACCAAGTCGATGAACTGAAAGAATTGGTCAACACGCTGTTAAGCGTGATTGTGGAAGAGCCCGATGGCGTCCACAGCGGTGCGGCCCCCACCATCCCCGGTCAGGGAATGATGGAAGTCTGCATGTGATCATCCTTTGATGACCGCAAGTGGATTCATTCGTGCGACTGGCCGAGCAAGCCCAGCTTGTGCCGTCAGTCGAATCACCTCGTCAACGTCTTTGTAAGCGTCGGGAGCCTCCTCGGCGAGGACGTTTGGCGTTGAGGCGTGTACCCGAATACCCTGTTCCTCAAGACTACGCTTCAACAACTTTCCATCAAGCGTCTTTTTGGCTTGGCTTCGAGAAAGCGCTCTTCCTGCACCATGGCATGATGAACCGAAGGCCATGTTGTTGCCCTGTGTTGGTCCTGCCATAATCCATGACCCGTTCCCCATGTCACCGGGAACAATCACCGGTTGGCCGGTTGATGCGAATTGAGGGCCTACATCAGCATGGTCGCCACCAAAGGCACGGGTTGCGCCTTTTCTGTGGACACAACACGAACATGATTTTCCGTGGATGACATGTGTTTCCATCTTGGCGATGTTATGAGCGACATCGTACAGCGTCGTGGCTTCTCCATCAATGCCCATTTCGAGTTTGAGGACGGTTCGTAGCCGATCTGCCAATACGGCACGGTTGGCAAAAGCAAAGTTAGCAGCAGCGTTCATGGAATCAAGATAGGCTTGTCCTTCTGCAGAATGAACCGGAGCGGCAGCCAACTGCCGGTCAGGTAAAGCATAGTCCCATTTTTCATTCACCCACATGCCTTCTTGGAGTTTGTAGGATGCTTCCAAGTTGCGAACGTGGTCAGTGCAAACCTGGTGTCCCAGACCACGGCTACCGGAATGAATCATCGCCACCACTTGGTCCTCGTACAAACCCCAAGCCTTTGCTGTGGCTTCATCAACCACGCTTCCTACGGTTTGCAGTTCCAAGAAGTGATTGCCGCTTCCCAACGTTCCCAGGGATTTCATGCCTCGTTCTAGCGCACGCTGGGAAAGACTGGCCTCTTGGGTTTCCAACAGGCCGTTTGACTCCAAAAATGCCAGGTCGGCGTGGTGTCCATGACCGAGGTCAGCAGCAGCATGGGCTCCTCGTTGCAAAATATCTCTCAAGTCAGACGATGTGATGTCAATACCTCCTTTGCCTGAACCGCCAGCGGGTATGCGGCCAGCGAGCCTTCCGGCTAATTTCTTGAGGTTGGGAATGTCTTGGGCCGTCGCATCAAGGGCCATGAATCGGACACCACAATTGATGTCAAAGCCAACGCCACCAGGGGAAATGGCGCCACCTGCATCACCGTATTCCGTGTCGGTTGCCACCACGCCACCAATGGGGAATCCGTAGCCATAGTGCCAATCTGCCATGGCCCATGCTTCGCCGACGACCCCTGGTAATGAGGCGGTGTTGACGAGTTGTTCGGGGCCCCTGTCATCTGCATGCTGTTTCATGTGGGCTGCATCGGTGATCAACCGAGCATCGACCTTCATGTTGCCGTGAGCCCTAATGCGCATGGTGCCGTCACCCTCGTCTTCGAGGTGGTCACGCCATGCTTGGTCCATATGACTCGGTCATAATGATGAGATTTGAGCCTTTTCACAATCAAGGGTTTCAATGTGTCCGCCAGCACAGCCTTGAAGGGGGGTCTCTGCTTGGGAAGACCATCCAACTTGGGGGACTCACTGCATGTCATTGCCACCGATTGATTTAGCCGTCTTTCACGACAACGGCTATGTTCGAAAGCAGTGCCGAGTGACCTCGCTTTGGTTTTGGACCAGCGACCAGGCGAGAGATACCTGTGGCGACACGCCTGAGGATGAGTACACCTTCATCGGTGCACCCCTTATCGACGGATTCGAACAGCGTGGAAAAGCGCTGAAGGACGCCATGAGGGAGGCTTTTCTCGGTTTTTTTGTGGACAGGGAACATGTCCGCATCGACCCCTACCCGGTGCTTGCACGTTGGCGGGATGATATTCACCTGACCATCGCCTCCATTGCTGATTTTCAACCGCATGTCACTTCCGGTTCCGTTCAGCCACCTGCCAACCCGTTGGCGGTTTCTCAACCGTGCATCCGTCT